>UQXM01000001.1 GCA_900545035.1 uncultured Fusobacterium sp.
TGCCATAAATACTCCTCCTAAATACATTTTATAAAGTTCCACTTTATGAAATATTCTATTATATTTAAACATATCCTTTTTCTATATTAATATTTTTTAGAGATCATACATAAATTCTACATCATTCATTACAGCTGATTTTTCTATAATATTGCAAAGCTCATTATATTCCTCATAAACTATTTTATTTATTCCAGCAACTGCTCTTGCACCTAAATGTAATATTTTTTTATTTTTAGTTGTATAAATAATTATTTTTCTGAAGTTTTTCCCAATCAATCCTTCTTCATATGAAGCTGGAGTAGCAACTATTTTCTTTATCTCTTTCATACTATAAACTTTTCCATCAATATTAATATTGTCTATATCCACATATATTCTCTCAGGAATTTCATTCCTCTTCTTTATATATTCATAAAATATAGCTATTCCAGGTATTCCAAACATTAAAATATTAAATAAAATCATTATTCCTAGAAGTGGTGCCATCTCTCTTCCACCAGAATTTTTTTTAACGAGAAAATAAAGTCCACTACTCAAAATTATAGCTACTCCTGTTGCTAGTATTACATATTTTTTTAACAATCTCATATGTTCTTCCAAAATATCTTCTTTTGGGATATTAAATATTTCCTTTTTTAGAGAACTTTTTATTTCCTCTTTATCAAGTGTCTTTTTATTTAAAATAGCCAGTACTTTATCAAATGATTTTTTAGAAAAATTTGAAAGTTTTATTTCTTTTTCTTCATTCCCATCAAATATAATTAAAAATCTTTCTACCTGTGTTGGTATAAAATTTATAGAATGAGTACATATTCTTGATGAAAAAACATATTTATCAAATTCTAATTTTCCTTTCTTTGATATTAGATTTTTTATAGTAACTTCTCTTTCTCCTATATTCACAATAACATATCCTGTCGTTATAGAATAAATGGCACAAACTATAAAAATTATTATTCCTATTGGGTATAAATAAGAAAATCTTATAACTATAAATTTTGAAAGTATATATGTCAAAAACAACATTATTCCTATACCTCCAAGTATTGTCCAGATAAAATTATATAGCATTATAAAAAAACTGCTTCTGTACCTCATTCTTCCCCCTTATGCTGTTTTTTATTTATTCTAACATAATTTTTTTCTTTCTTCTATGTACCAGAGGTTGCTTTTATCTTAAATTATGTCTAGCTAAAGTTGCTATTTTTCTCTTTTATTTCTTAAAAACAAAAAGACAGGATATTATATCCTGCCTATTCTTTAATTTTTTTATTAGATTGCTTCAAAATCGTCTTTTCCTACTCCACATAAAGGACATACCCAATCATCAGGAATGTCTTCAAATGCTGTTCCTGGAGCTATTCCACTATCTGGATCTCCTTCTACTGGATCATAAATATATCCACATACTTTGCACTCATATTTTTTCATACCATTTCCTCCTAATTGTTTTTTTATTTTAAACAAATAAATTATTTATATTATTATCATAATTTATTCTTATCTATTATATTATACTATAAAAACTATCTATTTTCCTCTTTTATTTTTCAAATTTTTTTATTTGTTATTATCAAATACCTTCCATTTAAAACTTTTGCCTATATTTCACTTCTAAAAACTCTTTTAAATATAAATGATTACGAAAAAATAATCGTTGAAGTTTTTTTTGAAAGAATATATACTGATAGTAAAAGAAATGATTTATTGGGAAAGGAAAACTATTAATGGAAAATTTTGACTTGAAAGAAAAAGAAAAAATATATCAGGAAAGATACTGTGAAGACGATGAAATTGATTTTACAGAACTTTTAAAAACAATAATTAAAGAAAGAAAAATTGTAATGATAATAACAGCTGTTTTTACTGCGGCTGCTTTGTGTTTTGGAGTTTACCGAGAAAATCGGTCAAAAGAATATACAGCTTCAGTTGTATTGAACAACAGAGTATATAATATTCTTCTGGATCAGGAGATTATTTTCAATGAAGAAAACAGGGAAAATATTTTTGCTTATATTGAAAAAATAAATGTACTTGTAAAAAATGAAAAAATTAATGAATTTATTGTTTCAAATGATATTATTAAGTTAAAGGAAAACAACAGTTTTAAAAGAAAAGATAAAGAAAACGGCAGTATTTTATTTTCAGAATTTTTTTACGAACTGAATAATTTTACAGTAAAAGAGTTTTTGTTTTCTTCAAATACAAAAAACAAAGATTTAACAAAAGCAGAAAATGAAATAAAAAATAAAATAAATATTTTAAATGGGGAAATAAATATTATATTTAAAGAAAATCTGAACACAGAGATACAAAAAACAGAAAAACAATTTGAAAATTTAAAAAATGAAGCTTTTATAATAAATGAACAAGTAAAGAAACTGATAAATGAGAATAAAATTATTATTACAGATAAAATTGCTGAAAATTTTGCTCTTGCAGAACCTGTGCTTTATATAAAATTTAATGAAAATAGAGAAAAACTGCAGGAAATTTATCATAATATGCAAAATCTCATTATGCTTGAAAAAATGAGCAGAGAGGAAGAAATATTAAAACTCGAATATAAGGATATAAGATTTAACGAATCAAGAATAAATTTACTTTTAATTGCTGCAGCGGGAATATTTTTAGGATTGTGTGCAGGAATTTTTACAGCCGTGGCAAAAGATCCGGTGAAAAAACTTTTGGAAGAAATAAAAAATTAATAAGTAAAACGATAAAAAGGACTGTTGCAGAGTTGTAAAAAATAAAATTTTCTGAAAAAATAGTTTCTATAAATTTTATTTTTACAATTTTATAAATGCAACAGACCCTTTTATATTTTATCACAGCTGATTAGATATTAAAAAAATATCCGTTTTCTTTTAAAATTTCTGAGAATTTTTCCAAATTTTCCTCTTTTATGATAATATGGAAATTTTCTGCTTTTAAAATAAGGCTTGAAAGCCTTGAATCTTTTGTGATTATATTTATTAAGTTTTTATCCTGTTCAAGTTTTAAAACTCTGTATTCAGGAACAAGCTGTATATATTCCATTCTCTTTAATAACTCCTCAAAAAACTTCTGCCATATTTCGTTCAGGTCAGACTTGATTTTCTTTTTAAATTCTTCTGTTTTATCAAGAATATCTTTTTTACAGGATACTTTTCTTAAAAAACTTTCCTGTGTGATTTTATATTTATTATCAGCAATTCTTATACCTATATTTTCAAGGAAGAAAGCTTTCACAGGAGAATCGCCTATAAGAGTAACGATAAGTCTGTCTTCTTCAAGAAGAGCTTCTCCCTCTTCTTCCTCTTTGAAATTATATTTATCTTGTCTGCCGAAAATATATCTTCCCAAATCACTGAATTTGACAGCTTTTATACCGTCAAATTTTGAAAGATATCCATGTTTTAAATAAAGAGCATTATTTTCTGACGGTAGGTCATAGTATATCTCAAGCACTCCCAGAACATTTAATATAAACAGAACTGATTTTATAAAAGGCTCAATGATATATGCTTTATATTTAAAATACGAAGCTATTTTTGTTCTTTCATAATTTGCTTCATTGATATAAATATATTCGTATACTTCTTTAAAGTCTAGAATTTCGATAAATTTATCTCTGTAAAGAATATATTTTATAATATTATCAACGCTCACAGGAGCATTGTCAGGCATTTCAAGGACAGCTTCTTTCACACTTTCCACAGCTCTCTTAATTTCATCATTGTCCTTGTCTATTTTTCTTACCCCTTTCAGGTAATTAAGATATAGACTTATATATACAGAATTTTCATCTTTAAGGCTTTTTCCTGAAAGAAAATCGTTGACAATATTTTTAATATTGTTTATTCTGAAATATTCACGAGTGAGATATTCTTTTTTCAGCAGGAAAAAAAATAATGCAATGGTTTCTGTTTTCAGAAAATCCAAATCTTTTGCATCTTTATAGTATTCTTTTATATTGCAGTATTTGCACATATCATTTTTTGATGCTTTTAAAAGTTTTCCGCTTCCTGAAAGCTGAAGTTTTCCGTCATAGAAAAAATTAAAATAACTTGCAAGATTTTCAACTATATAGTTTTCATTATTGTCTGTAAGAAGTTTTTTATCAGGTTCGCATGTATGAATATAGTAATCTCTTACTTTTGGAAGAAAAGCTCTGTATACTCTTACAATATCGTTATCAATATAAAGATACTCATCTTTTTTAACCCCTTCTCCGATTTTGAAAAACAAATATTCATCTTTCAAATCAACAGCAGCTGTGAATTCTTTTCCTGCTTCCTGAAATTTTTCTCTGTCTTTTATGGGCATTTTTCCTTCCCATGCAACAGTAATGAAAATTTCCTGTATATCTTTTGGAAGCGTATTAAAGATTGTCAGAAATACATCTTTTTTCCAAAATACTTGTTCCATAAGGTCTAAAAATTTACTTTTATTGCTGTCAATAGTGATAAGAGATATTTCAAAAAGTCCAAGACTGCTTCCGATATACCCCTCTGCTATCCAGTTAAGAAGATAATGTTTAAAAATTCTGAAAAGCTCCTCTTTGGTATAAAATCTGTCCAGAGCTTCACGAAATCTTGTTTTGCTGATTGCCATATTTTTCTCCTGTCTTTTAATTACCTAAAATAAATTCAATATCCTCTGCACTCAGATTTTTAACAGATGTTCCCTCGTCAGAGATAAGACTGTCCACAAGTCTGCTTTTTGTTTCCTGAAGTTTTAATATTTTTTCTTCAATGGAATCTTTCAGAATAAGTTTGTATGAAAATACAGTTCTGTCCTGTCCAAGTCTGTAAGCTCTGTCCACAGCTTGATTTTCTACAGTTTTGTTCCACCAAGGGTCATATATGAATATTGTATCTGCTGCAGTAAGATTAAGTCCCACTCCTCCTGTTTTCAAAGTCATTACAAATACTTTGTATCTATTGTCATTTTGGAATTTATCCACCAAAGTATGTCTGTCTTTTGTTGCTCCTGTCATTGCCAGATATTTAATATCATTTTTTTCAAGCTCCTTGCATATCCCTTCGATAGAATTTATATAGTTTGCAAAAACAAGAACTTTATGATCATTTTTAACAGCATCTATAATATTTTCCAGTACTACATCTCTTTTGCTTGAAGTTATACGAGGATTTTTGCTTTCAGGACAGCTTGTAATCTGTCTAAGTTCGTTCAGAGCCTGAAGTATATAAAATTGAGTTTTTCCCATTCCGTATGTTTTTAAATTTTGGTGAATAAGATCGTAATATGTTTTTCTTCTTTCTTCATAATATTTTTTATGAGAAGGATTCATTTCCACATAAAGTACTTTTTCTATCTTTTCAGGAAGATCTTTTAATACTTCTTTTTTAATTCTTCTTAAAATAAAAGGATATATTTTTTTCTTTAATTCTTCGGCAGCTTCTCTGTCGTTGTCTTTTTGAATAGGAACGGCATAATATCTGTTGAATTCTTCTGCTGAACCAAACATACCGGGATTTAAAAATCTGAACAGAGAATAAAGTTCTCCCAGATTATTTTCCACAGGTGTTCCGGAAAGAGCTATTCTGTTTTTACACTCCAAAAGCATAACGGCTTTTGTTGTTTGTGCATTTGTATTTTTTATATTTTGTGATTCGTCAAGAATAACAAGGTCAAATTTATATTTTTTAATTTTTTCAATATCATTTCTTACAGTTCCGTATGTTGTAAGAATAACTTCATTTTCTTTGAAAGTTCCTGTTTTTCTTCCGTTGCCGTAATATATTCCTGTTTTAAGATTTGGACTGAATCTCTGTATCTCTTTTTCCCAGTTGAAAATCAAACTTTTTGGCATAACGATAAGAGTTTTTTTCTTTTTCTTCCCAAGAGAATGCATTCTTGTGATAAGAGCTATTGCCTGTAAAGTTTTTCCAAGACCCATATCATCAGCAAGACACCCTCCCAAATTATTATCAGTCAGATAACACAGCCATTTATATCCATAAAGCTGGTAATTTCTTAAATCGGCATTTATATTCGGAACTTCTGCAGAATAATTTTCAACATTGTTTATTCCAAGAAAGAAATTTTTATGAGTACTCATTTCCTGCTGTAATGTTTTGCTGTCTATCATTTCTTGTACAAGAGGCAAATCAAAGAAAGAAAATTTTACTTTTCCGTCCTCGGATTTTTTAAATACTTTTTCCAATTTTTCTATATATTTTTTATTGATAACAGCATTTGTTCCGTCCCCAAGAACAATATAGGAATCTTTTTTCAGCTTTTCCAAAACATCAAGTATACTGAATTTTTCATTTTCTATTTCAAGCTGAATATCTCCCTCAAGAAAGTCAATGGAATGTGTCAGTTTTCCCACTATTCTTGGAGTTACAGGTTTCAGCTTGTAAGATTCAAGTTTATCTGTTCCCACAATTCTGAATTTTCCTGCAAACTGGAGCAAATCTTTTGTAATAAATTCTTTTGCTATTTTTTTCTGAATGATAATAAGATTATCTGTATCTATAAAAAATCCATGTTTCAGATTAAGTTTTTTCTGGTATTTTCCAAGTGTTCTTGCAATTTCGCTTACAAGATAATCAATATTTCCTTCAGGACGGCAGATAAGTATTTTTTTCTCAATATCATTTATTATAACAATTTCATCTATATCATTTTCTTTAATAAAATTGTCAGTAATAGCAGAATAACACATAGCTGCTTTCAAATACAGACTTTTATCTTTGGCAATTTTTTCTATTGTAATCTGAGGAATTCCTGAAACAGTATCCCTGTGTATTACACTGTATCCTTTGTAATCAAAAACAATACTTCCGAAAGACTGATGTGCAAGAGTAAAAAACGGCTCAAGCTCATCTTTTTTTATGGGAGCAAAAGTTTCTGTAAGCATTTGGAAATCGTCATCAAGCATATGAAAACAGTAAATTACTCCTTTTCTGTAAACAAGACTGTCTCCAATGATTTTAAAATCATTATATTTTTTATTAAGAAAAACAACAGGCTGAACCATATCAGGTTCATTCTCAATCTCTTCTATTTTTAAAGTTATTTCATTGTCCGATAAACTCCATACAATTTTCTGAAAATCTTCTGTAACAAAATTTTCCACATGTTTCAGGCATTCTTCAAATTCATAAAAATCATCTAAATAAACATGCTGTATAGATTTTTCCCAGTCAATAAAAAATATATCTTCATTTACTTCGGTAAGAAAAGAAACGGCTTTTTTTATATAAGGATCTTTTATATCATAGTAACAAAAAGAATCAATAATTTTTCCGTCCCTTGTAACAGGAGAAACATATCCTCCGTTTTCATCTATTTTAAGCATAAAATAGATTTCTTTTTCATTTTTATAATTCTTGTTAGTATCAATCTTAGCCATTAATTTTATTCCTTATAGTTAATTTGTTTAGAATATATTATACCATAAAAATAAGATTTGTACCAATTATTTCATATGCTGTGAGAAATTTTGGTCTAAAATTAATCAAAAATATTTTGTTTTTATTTTTAATATTGAGAATTTTATTTGTATCTAACATTGTAAATATTTTTGTATTGAATTTAATTTATGATTTTTTCAGAAATTTCTTTTAAACTTTTAGTAATTTAAAAGCATCAAACGGGCATAGCAAATTATATTTTATAAAGGAGTGGTTACATGGAAAAACAAAATAACAACAAACTTGGTTTGATTGGACTTGTTGCCATAGTAGTGAGCTCCATGATAGGAGGAGGTATTTTCAATCTGCCGTCAAATATGAGTATTGATGCAGGTTTTGCAGCTGTTACAATTTCATGGATAATAACAGCTGTGGGAATATACTTTCTCGCAAACACATTCAGTATCTTGTCCGACAATAATCCGGATCTTCATTCAGGAATTTATTCCTATGCAAGAGCCGGATTTGGAAAATTTACCGGATGTGAAATAGCATGGGGATATTGGCTGAGTTCAATTTTTGGAAATGTTGCTTTTGCTGTACTGCTAATGCAGACACTGGGATATTTTTATCCGATATTTAATGGGCAGAATATTCAGTCTTTTGTGGGAGGCTCAATATTTATTTGGATAATGTATTTTATAGTCATTTGCGGTGTTACAAAAGCTACATTTTTAAATAATATCGCTACTTTTGCAAAATTGGTTGTACTGGCTGTGATACTTTTCTTTTTTGCCAAAGGTTTCAATCTGCATACAGCATCTTATGATATGTTTGGAAAAATAGAAAATCTTGGAAGTCTGCCTCAGCAAATAAAAAGTACAATGCTTATTACTCTTTGGTGTTTCATAGGACTTGAGGGGGCAGTTGTTCTTTCGGGGAGAGCAAGAAATCCAAAAGATGTGGGAAGAGCCACAGTTTTGGGAATATTAATTTGTGTGGTAATATTTTCTGCTCTTTCAATATTGGCTTTTGGAGTTCTTCATCAGAGCAGACTTTCTCTTCTTCCTACGCCGTCAACAGCATATCTGTTGGAAAAAATTGTGGGACATTGGGGAGCAGTGTTTGTGAATATAGGGATTATAATTGCTCTTTTGGGATGCTGGCTGTCTTGGACTGTAATTACAGCTGAAGTTCCTTATATAGCAGCAAAAGATGGGGTATTTCCTAAATTTTTAACTAAAACAGATAAAAATGATACTCCGACAGCATCACTTTTAATGTCAACGGTTGCTATGCAGCTTGCAATGTTTATTGTTTTATACAGCAATAATGCTTGGCTTTTTTTAGTTGATATAACAGGTCTTATGATTTTGCCGCCGTATATAGCAAGTACCATGTTCCTATTGAAAGAGGTAAAAAACGGAAATCTTAAAAATCTCGGAGCACAAAAAACAAGAATAGCATTTTTATCGGGACTGACAGCATTTGTATTTACTGTATGGCTTCTGCTTTCTTCAAAAGCAGCTCTGCTTTTGGTTTCCACAACTATTTTTTCACTGGGAATAGCGGTGTATTTTATTTCAAAAAAAGATACAGGCAGAGGGAAATTTGAAGGAAGAGAGAAATTTTTCGCATTTGTTTTGGGAATAGTGGGAATAGTTTCTTTTATACTTTTACTTTTAGGCAAGCTTAATATTAACGGCTAGAGATTTTAAAAAGGAGTGATGATAATGAAAAATTTGGAAGGAGAAACTTATGAAGTGCTTCTTGTACAAAATAAAAATAATAATGATGAGAGCAGTATTACAGGAATTATAGAAAGTTTAAAAAATGAAATAGAAAAAAGAGGAGTAACTGTTGTATGTGCAGATTCAATAGAAGATGCTGAAAATATTATAAAAACAGACAAATCGGTTGACTGTCTTCTTGTGGACTGGGATTCTAAGCATGGAATAAAAGGGCAGGAGGAAAAACTTGAAAGATTTATAACAAATCTTCATACAAGACAGGAAAATGTTCCTGTTTTTCTTCTGGCAGAAAATGAGAAAGCAGTGGAATCTTTAAAAGCTGAAACTTTTAATAAAATAAATGAGTATGTGTGGCTTTTGGAAGACTCTCCTGTGTTTACCACAGAAAGAATATCAGCAGCCATAGAAAGATACAGAAAACAGCTTCTGCCTCCTCTTGCATCAGCAGTGATGACCTATGAGAAAAAGGCTGAATATTCTTGGGCAGCTCCCGGACATCAAGGAGGAGTGGGATTTACCAAAACAGCAGTAGGAAAAAAATTCTACGATTTTTACGGAGAAAATCTTTTCAGAACAGATATGGGTATAGAAAGAGCCGAACTGGGTTCACTGCTTGATCATACAGGATATTTTGGCGAAGCTGAAAAATATGCAGCAAAAGTTTTTGGAGCAGACAGAACATACTCTGTTTTGGGAGGAACTTCAGGTTCCAACAGAACAATAATGCAGGCATGTATAAAAGACGGAGATATAATAATTGCAGACAGAAACTGCCATAAATCAATAGAACAGGGACTGATACTGGGAGGAGGAATTCCTGTATACATGACTCCCACAAGAAACAGATATGGAATAATAGGTCCTATACTTCCTGCTGAAATGGATGAAAATACAATAAAAGAAAAAATAAAAAACAGCCCTCTTGCAAAAGTAAAAGGGAAAGAAAATAAAAGAGCTGTTTATTCTGTGGTAACAAACTGTACATATGACGGAGTTACTTACAATGCTAAAAAAGTTGAAGATTTTTTGGAAAAATCTTCCGATATAATTCATTTTGATGAAGCTTGGTATGGATATGCAAGATTTAATCCGATTTACAAAAATCATTTTGCTATGAGAGGAGAGCCTGATAAAAACAAAAATAAACCTACTGTTTTTGCCACACATTCAACTCATAAATTATTAAATGCTCTTTCACAGGGGTCTTTTATTCATGTGAGATATGGGAAAAAAGTTATAGATGAGGGAAGATTTAATCAGGCATATATGATGCATGCAACAACTTCTCCTCTTTATGCAATAGCTGTATCAAATGACATTGCAACAGCAATGATGGACGGAGAATCAGGAAAATCACTTATGAAAGAAGTAGTAGAAGAAGCCGTTGAGTTTCGTAAAGTGATAGGAAAATTGTACAGACAATATGAAAACAAAAAAGATTGGTTTTTCAAACCTTGGAATGCAGAAAATTATTATGATGAAAAAAGCGGAAAAACAATACCTTTTTATGAGGCAGATACAAAATCATTGGCAGAAAACCAAAAATTTTGGATAATGAATCCAAAAGATACATGGCACGGATTTAAAAATCTGAGTGATGACTGGTGTATGCTTGACCCTATAAAAGTAAGTATTCTTACTCCGGGAATGAATGAGGACGGTACATTGGCAGAAAAAGGTGTTCCGGCAGCTCTTGTATCTGCATATCTTAATAGATATGGAATAGTTCCTACAAGAACAACAGATTTTCAATTGATGTTTTTGTTTTCTATGGGAGTTACAAAAGGAAAATGGGGAACTCTTGTGAGTGTTCTTTCTGAGTTTAAAAAATACTATGATAAAAATGTTCCGTTAGCAGAAGTTCTTCCGGAACTTGTGGCAGGACATAAAGATATTTATGAAAATACAGGTATAAAAGATTTAGGAAATAAAATGTTTGAATATTTGAGGGAGCATAATCTTGGAGAAGTATTGAATAAAGCTTATTCTGCTTTGCCAATACCTATAATTACTCCAAGAGAAGCTTACAGCAAAATAGTGGAAGGAGAAGTTGAGCTTGTCCCTGCTGAAAAACTTTCCGGCAGAACAGCAGCCAATTCTGTGATACCATATCCTCCCGGAATACCAATGCTCATGTCAGGTGAAAATTTCGGAGATGAAAACAGTCCTCAGATAAAATATTTAAAGGCTCTTTCACTGTGGGATAAAGCTTTTCCAGGATTTGAACACGATACAGAGGGAACAGAGGTGATAAACGGTGTTTATCATGTGTTATGTATAAAATGATAAATAAAAATAAGAGCATTAAAAAAACAGCACAATTTATATTGTGCTGTTTTCTATTATTTTAATTAATTATGAATTATTTTTCATAATTTAAAGGATTAATACCATCCTCTAACTTTCATAGCTTCAGCTATTCTCTTAATTGATTTCATGTAAGTAGCTTGTCTGAAAGATACATTCATTTCTTGTTTTAAAGCCCAAATTGGTTTGAATGCATCAACCATAGCTCTTTCTTCTTTTTCTTCAACTTCTTTTTCTGTCCAGTAGTATCCATATAGGTTTTGTACCCATTCGAAGTAAGAAACTGTAACTCCACCAGCGTTTGTTAAAACGTCAGGAGTAACAACGATTCCTTTTTTATAAAGAATTTCGTCAGCTTCTGGAGTAGTTGGTCCGTTAGCTCCTTCACAAATTAATTTAGCTTTTATTAATTCAGCTTCGTGATTTTTGATTGCATTTTCAAGAGCACATGGAGCGATAGCATAAACATCTAGAGCCCAGAATTCGTCCATAGTTATTTGTTTTGCTCCTGGAACATGGAATAAGTTTCCGTCTTTAGTTTTTGCATCTTCTAATTCAGCAAAAGTAAATCCTTCAGGTTTGTACATAGCATAAGCTCCGACAGCTTTATCGAACTCAGCAACTGCTACAACCTTTCCTCCTAATTTCATTATGTTTTTAACAGTGTATTTACCAACATTTCCGAAACCTTGAACAGCTACTGTTTCTTTAGAAAGGTCAGTTCCCATAGCTTTACAAGCTTCTCTCATAGTTACAGCAACACCAAATCCAGTTGCTTCGTTTCTTCCTTGAGATCCTCCGTAAGTTAATGGTTTACCAGTGAATACTCCAATTGTTTGTTCTCCAGTTAATTTGTTGTATTCATCTTGCATCCATGCCATGATTTGTCCGTTTGTATTTACGTCTGGAGCAGGAACATCTACTTTTTCACCTAAGTATTTGTACATTCCTCTTACCCAACCTCTTGAAAGTTGCTCTAATTCTCTTTGAGATAATTCAGAAGGGTCAACAGTGATTCCTCCTTTACCTCCACCATAAGGAATTCCAGTTACTTGACATTTTATACTCATCCAAATAGAAAGTGCTTTAACTTCATCAGCGTTAACATTTTGGTGGAAACGAATTCCCCCTTTGAAAGGTCCTACAGCATCATTGTGAGCAGATCTGTATCCTTTGAAAGTTTTTATAGAACCGTCATCCATTTTAACTGGAATAGTAATTTCAATAATTCTTTGAGGTTCTTTTAATAATTCATATACTGCTGGATCTGTTCCTAAAGCATCACATGCTTCTTTAACTTTAGCTTGTGCAGCTAATAGTGGGTTTAAAGTTTCTTTTGGCATAATAAAATCCTCCTTAATATTGTACCAAATAAATACAAAATAGTTTATTGTAATGATACTGTGTAAAAATTAAAAATATATTTTATACTTGGATTATATATTTTTTGTTGCTGGTAGTCAATTACATTAAATCAATTTATTGGATAAAAAAAATATATAAAATATATGATTGATTAACGCAGAAATAGAATTATTTCCAGCTGTATTGTATGAAAAATAAGAAAAAACTTAAAAATATATCATAATATAAATAGTAAATAAAAGTGAGCGGAATAAAAAAATACTGTCTAGTATATTGACATAATAAACATTTATGTGATATAAATTGATTAAATGGATAGTTGATTTTTTTAAAATATATCAGGAGGTTTTATAATGAAAGTAATATTTTATGGAGTTCGTGATGTTGAAAAGCCTATATTTGAGGCAGTAAACAAAAAATTTGGGTATGACATGACTTTAATTCCGGAGTATTTAACAGATGAAGCAACAACAAGAAAAGCAGAAGGTAACGAAGTTGTAGTATTAAGAGGAAACTGTTTTGCTACAAAAGAGAGATTGGATATTTATAAAGAAATGGGAGTTAAATATGTAATGACAAGAACAGTTGGAGTAAACCATATTGATGTTCCATATGCAAAAGAATTAGGAATGAAAACAGCTTATGTTCCTTTTTATTCTCCAAACGCAATTGCAGAACTAGCTCTATCTCTTGCAATGACATTATTAAGAAATGTAGCTTATACAGCAAACAAAACTAAATCAAGAAACTTTATAGTTGATAAACAAATGTTCTCAAGAGAAGTTAGAAACTGTACAGTTGGTGTTGTAGGACTTGGAAGAATAGGAATGACAGCAGCAAGATTATTCAAAGGACTGGGAGCTAATGTAATCGGATACGACTTATTCCCTAAAACAGGTGTAGAAGATATAGTTACTCAAGTATCTATGGATGAACTTCTTGCTAAATCAGACATCATTACTTTACACGCTCCTTATATTAAAGAAAATGGAAAAGTAATAACTAAAGAAGCTTTTGCTAAAATGAAAGATAATGTAATTCTTATTAATACAGGAAGAGGAGAACTTGTAGATACAGAAGCTTTAGTTGAAGCTCTTGAAAGCGGAAAAGTTTACGGAGCAGGAATAGATACTTTAGACAACGAAGTTTCTATATTCTTCAAAGACTTTGGAGATAAGCCTCTTGCAGATCCTGCATTTGAAAAATTAGTGCAAATGTATCCAAAAGTATTGATTACTCCACATGTTGGATCTTATACAGATGAAGCAGCTCTTAACATGATTGAAACTACTTTCGAAAATATAAAAGAGTATGTTGAAACTGGAAAATGTAAAAATGAAATAAAAGGATAATAAAGTTTTTATTTATAAATATGCGAAAGCAGATTTGAGATTATGAAATTATATTGAGGGGGTTTTATTATGAATTTTACTTTTAACATGTATCAAACTTTAGGATTAGCTATTATCCTTTTACTATTTGGTAACTGGATAAAAATGAAAGTTAATGTATTTCAAAAATACTTTATTCCTGCACCTGTTATTGGAGGATTGATTTTCTCTATCTTAGTAACTATAGGACATATGAATGGATTGTTTAGTTTTACATTTGATTCTGTTTTAAAAGATTTCTTCATGGTTGTATTCTTTACAAGTGTTGGATTCTTAGCAAGTTTTGCTCTTCTTAAAAAAGGAGGAATAGGAGTTGCATTATTCCTGCTTGCTGCAATTATACTTGTTATAATTCAAAATAGTGTTGGAGTTGCACTTGCTAAAGTATTTGGATTGAATGCCGGAATCGGACTTGCAGCAGGATCTATTCCATTAACAGGAGGACATGGAACAGCAGGAGCATTCGGACCTTACTTGGAAGACCTTGGAGTTACAGGAGCAACAGTTGTTGCAGTTGCATCAGCAACTTATGGACTTGTTTCTGGATGTGTAATTGGAGGACCAATTGCTAAAAGATTAAAAGACAGATTTAATTTAGTATGTACTGACGGAACTAAAGAAGAAGCTAAAAAAGCTGCTGCTACAGAAGAAGCAGAACCAGTTACAGAAAAATCAATGTTCCAAGCAGTATGTATGATCGGTATAGCTATGGGTGTTGGTTCTTGTATTACTCCTATTGTTAAGAGTACAGTAGGATTATCACTTCCAGCATACTTAATGCCAATGGTTGTTGCAGCTATTATCAGAAACGTGGTTGACGCAAAAGGAAAAACTCCTATCGATGAAATTCAAATCGTTGGAAATATTTGCCTTTCTCTATTCTTAGCAATGGCTATGATGACAATGCAGTTATGGCAGTTAGCAGATCTTGCAGTACCATTAGTAACTATCCTTCTTGTTCAAACAGTAGTAATGGCATTCTATGCTTACTTTGTAACATTCAATATTATGGGAAGAGATTACGATGCAGCAGTTATGGCAACTGGACACTGTGGATTTGGAATGGGAGCCACTCCAAATGCAATTGCTAATATGGAAGCTTTCACATCTGTAAATGGATTCTCAGTAAAAGCATTTTTCGTTATACCACTTGTAGGATCTTTGTTTATAGACTTCTTTAACGCAGTAATAATTCAAACATTTGCTAGTATATTTGTATAATAGTAAATAATAAAATTAAATAAAAATTAATACTGAAGGTACTCTGCTGGAAAAATGTAGAGTACCTTTTTGTATATAGATAAATTTAAAAAATGTTTTTTAAAAAAACAATATGATTTATATTCATAAGAAAAATATTAAAAGAAAAGTTGACTAATGGTTGTTTCTGTACTACAATTGATATAAATGGAATATGTTTCATAATATGGAATACAAAAAAATATAAAATAAAGTTTAAGGGGTGAAAAACAGATGAAAAAAGTTCATGCAGTCTATTTCAGCGGAACAGGAACAACTAAAAAAATGGTAAATCATATTGCTGACAAACTTGCCGGAATGTTGAAACTTGAGAAAGAAGAGTTTGATTTCAGCATTTTGGAAAATAGACAATTTGAAAAAGGTTTTACAAATGAAGATTTGGTAATTTTTGGTGTTCCTGTAATTGCAGGAAGAGTTCCCAATGTTCTTCTGAAATACCTTGATACAATAAAAGGAAACGGAGCACTTGCAGTACCTGTGGTGCTTTACGGAAACAGAAATTATGATGATGCTCTTATAGAGTTAAGAGATATTCTTGCAAAAGATGGATTAAAGCCGATAGCAGCAGGAGCATTTATAGGAGAACATTCTTTTTCAAAGATTCTTGCTAAAGGAAGACCTGACAAAGATGATTTTGCAATAGCGGATGATTTTGCTCAGAAAATTTTTGAAAAAATAACAGGAACAGATTTTGATTCTGATAAATTGATAGAAGTAAAAGGAGAAATACCGTATCGTTATTATTATAAGCCAAGAGATTCAAAAGGTGTATTTGTAGATATAAGAAAGGTAGTTCCAAAAACAAAAAAAGAGTTGTGTGATGATTGTAAACTATGTGCAGAAATATGTCCTATGGGCTCTATAGATCATGATGATCCATCTAAAATTATAGGAATATGTATAAAATGTTGTGCTTGTGTAAAAAGATGTCCAAAACAGGCTAAATATTATGATGATGAGGGATATTTGTATCATCAGCATGAATTGGAAGAGCAATTTGAACGCAGAGCAGTTCCTGAAATCTTTTATTAAAATGGAGGAGTTATGGTACAGAGTTTATTGCGAGCTATGGAGCTTTTGGAAGTATTGAATGGGACAGAAGAAAGTTATTCAATAGCTCAGCTGTCAGAAAAGTTGAATTTACCACCAAGTACGGTGCATAGAATTTTACAGACATTATGTTCAACAAAATATGTAACACAAGACGAGAAATCTCATGATTATCAGCTTGGCCCTGCTCTCATACCTCTTGGGATAGGGGCTTCCAAAAGATTGCATTTGAGAAATACAGCATATTCAACAATAAAGAAAATAGCAAAAGAAACAGAAGAAGACAGTTTTTTAATTATTCCTGTGGGAAATAAGGGAGTTGTTCTTGATAGGGTCGACGGACCAAGTACACTGAAAATTGTGGAAGAGTTTGGTTATGAAATGTATCTTCACTGCGGAGCAGTAAGAAAAGCTCTTCTTGCATATCAGAGCAAAGAATTTATAGAAAAATATATAGAGGAAGTTCTTCCTTCTCCAAGATGTTTTCCTAAAGTTGATAAAGCTGAACTTCTTCAGTCTTTGAAAAAGACAAGGGAAGAAGGAATATCACTTTCTTCCGGAGACTATTTGAAAGGAACGAGAGGAATAGGAGCACCTGTTTTTGATGCTTCTGGAAAAGTAGTTGCATCTGTGGGAATAGTTGTTCCTGAAATGAAAATAGACAGTGATGAGAAATTTGAAGAGTTAAAAAATATTATAAGAAAATATGCAAAAGAACTTTCTAATTCTTTGGGATATTTTTCTTTTTAAAAAAGAATATAGCTTTTAAAAGCTTATATTGTCAACCTTTTAAAAAGTCTTGTATAAAATTGAAGAACTGTTGTGTAATTTTATAATACACTGTAAACAGAAAAAGTTTATAAAGAAAGAAAAAAAGATGTTGACTAAAAGAAAAATCCGTAATATAATTCAAATATAAAAACGGAATGCGTTTCATAATATGGAATAGAAATTTTAAGGGGGTGTTGAAGATGTTCACTAGTAATGTGATGAGTGTCGGAGAATCAGTTATAATTTCCGCTTTGGGACTGACAATAGTTTTCATGGCATTGGTTACTCTTGCTGTTTTGATTTTGATTTTCTCAAAAGTCTTTGAAGCAATAATTCCAAAAGAAGTGCCTGTAAAAGCTGAAGTTAAAAAAGCTCCGGAAGTTAATAATGATGAAGAGTATGCGGTTTTGGTTTCAGCAATTCACGAAGAGATGAGAACTCTTAAGGGTAATTACAGAATTACTTCAATAAAGGAAGTTAAATAATTTAATTTAAAAAATAAAAAATTAAAAAAAGGAAGGGATTATAAATTATGAAATATGTAGCAACTTTAAACGGAAAAAGATATGAAGTGGAAATCGAAAGAGTAGAAGAGTACAGACCATTAACAGCAGCAGAAATTGCTTCTGGAGTTTCAGCACCTGTAAAACCTGTAGTGGCAGCACCTGTTGAAAAAGCGGCACCTGCTCCTGTAACTCCTGCAGCGCCAGCACCAGCGGCTCCAGCTCCTGCAGCAGCACCAGCAGCAAGCGGAAATGGAGAAACAGTAGTGAGCCCACTTCCAGGAACAGTATTGGATGTTAAAGTAAATGTTGGAGATTCAGTTAAACTTGGACAAGTTGTAGTTGTATTGGAAGCAATGAAAATGGAAACAGAAGTTGTTGCAGGATGCGACGGAGTTGTAGAATCAATTCTAGTTAAAAAAGGCGATGCAGTAGACACAGACGCAGCTTTAGTTGTCCTTAAATAGGGAGGGAGAAAATGAATTTCTTTTCAGTATTAGAAGGGTTACTGCTTGAATCTGGGTTTGTTGCACTGACTTGGCAGGAAGCAGTAATGATATTAGTATCATGTGTGCTGGTATATCTAGCAATAGTAAAAAAATTCGAACCATTATTATTATTACCGATAGCTTTCGGAATGTTCCTTGCTAACTTACCTATGGCTAACTTAATGAAAGAAGCTGAGCCATGGTATTCATCAGGAATTTTACAAATAATATACAAAGGAGTAAAAAGTAGTTTATTCCCTTGTTTAATATTCATGTGTGTTGGAGCAATGACAGATTTCGGTCCATTAATTGCTAACCCAATCAGTCTGCTTTTAGGAGCAGCAGCTCAGTTTGGTATCTATATAGCATTTATGCTTGCTAACGCAACAGGATTATTTACACCCGGAGAAGCAGCAGCAATAGGTATTATCGGGGGAGCAGACGGACCTACAGCTATTTACATAGCTAATAACCTTGCACCTCAGCTGGTCGCACCAATTGCAGTGGCAGCTTATTCTTATATGGCTCTTATTCCGTTAATTCAGCCTCCTATTATGAGACTTTTAACAACAGAAAAAGAGAGAAAAATTAAAATGGGACAGCTTAGAAAAATAACTAAAGCTGAAAAAATAGCATTCCCAATAATTGTTACATTGTTCTGTTCACTTCTTCTTCCTTCAGTAGCACCATTAATCGGTATGCTGATGTATGGAAACATAATGAGAGAATCAGGAGTGGTAGCTCGTCTTTCTGACACAGCTCAAAACGCACTTTGTAATATAGTAACAATTCTTTTAGGATTATCAGTTGGAGCAACAGCTAACGGAACAATATTCTTGAGAACTCAAACTCTTGCAATAGTTGCAATGGGACTTACAGCTTTTGCATTCTCAACAGCCGGAGGAGTTCTTTTAGGAAAAGTTCTTTGTTTAGTAACTGGAGGAAAAATCAATCCATTAATCGGTTCAGCAGGGGTTTCAGCAGTTCCTATGGCAGCCCGTGTTTCACAGGTTGAAGGAGCAAAAGCTAATCCAACTAACTTCCTATTAATGCATGCTATGGGACCAAATGTAGCGGGAGTTATAGGTTCTGCGGTTGCAGCAGGATTCTTTATGATAATATTTAAGTAAAACTTCGAACATAAAATATAAAATAAGCTAAGCAAAATAATTGACAGAGGAGGTTTTTAACTGTGAGTAAAGTATGTTCATTATCAGAAGCAGTTTCAAAATTTGTAAAAAGCGGTGACCATATAGTAATCGGAGGTTTCACAACAAACAGAAAACCTTACGCATTGGTGTATGAAATTTTAAGACAAGGACTTAAAGACTTTGTTGGAGAAGGTGGTCCTGCAGGTGGAGATTGGGATATGCTGATAGGAGCCGACAGGGTAAAAGCTTATATTAACTGTTACACTGCCAACTCTGGAGTAACAAACGTTTCAAGACGTTTTAGAGAATATTATGAAAAAGGTAAGCTTCATATGGAAGATTACTCTCAAGATGTAATCATGCTTATGCTTCATGCAGCTTCTTTAGGATTACCTTATTTACCAGTTCGTTTAATGATGGGAACTGACTTAGTAAATAAATGGGGTATCAGCAAAGAAGTTCGTAAAACAATAGACAAATTACCAGATGATAAATTTGTATATGTAGACAATCCATTTAACCCAGGAGAAAAAGTAGTAGCTGTACCTGTTCCAAAAATTGATGTGGCTATTATCCACGTTCAAAAAGCTTCTCCAGATGGAACTTGCTCTATAATCGGGGATGAATTCCACGATGTAGACATTGCTATCGCAGCAAAACATTGTATAGTTACTTGTGAAGAATTAGTAAGCAACGAAGAAATTCGTTTAGATCCTACTAAAAACTCAATTCCTTGCTTCTGCGTAGACGCAGTTGTACACGCACCATACGGAGCACACCCTAGCCAATGTTACGGATACTATGACTATGACAATGCATTCTTTAAAATGTATGATGTAGTAAGTAAAACTCAAGAAGATTTCAATAAATTCTTGGATGAATGGGTTTACGGTGTAGCAAATCATGAGGAATACCTAAATAAATTAGGTGCAACTCGTTTATTAGATTTAAGAGTAGTTCCTGGATTAGGATACGCTTCTAAAAAAGTTGGAAAAGGAGTGAAATAAGAATGGCTGATTACACTAATTATACAAATAAAGAAATGCAGGCAGTTACAATTGCTAAACAAATTAAAAACGGACAAGTAGTTATCGTTGGAACAGGACTTCCTTTAATTGGGGCTTCTGTTGCCAAAAGAGTATTTGCACCAGAATGTAATATTATAGTGGAAAGCGGTCTTATGGACTGTAATCCTATTGAAGTTCCTCGTAGTGTTGGGGATAACCGTTTCATGGCTCACTGTGGAGTTCAATGGCCAAATGTTCGTTTCATAGGATTCGAAGCAAATGAGTGGTTACATGATTCAGAAAGACTTGTGGCTTTCATCGGAGGAGCTCAAATCGACCCATATGGAAATGTTAACTCTACATCAATCGGAGATTATCATCATCCAAAAACTCGTTTCACAGGAAGTGGAGGAGCAAACGGAATTGCTACTTACTCTAACACAATAATCATGATGCAGCACGAAAAGCGTCGTTTCATAGACAAAGTTGACTACATTACAAGTCCAGGATGGATGGACGGACCTGGAGGAAGAGAAAGAGCAGGACTTCCAGGAAACAGAGGACCAATAATGGTTGTTACTGACAGAGGAATTTTAAAATTTGATGAAGAAACTAAACGTATGTATCTTGCAGGATATTATCCAACTTCATCTCCAGAAGATGTAATCGAAAATACAGGATTTGATATTGATGTATCAAGAGCAGTATTATTAGATGCTCCTGATCCAGAAGTTATCCGTATGATTCGTGAAGAAATCGACCCTGGACAAGCATTTATTAAAGTTCCAGTTGAAGAAAGCAAATAGTTAAAATAAAAAGAACAAGCACAAAGCAGGGTTCTGGAAGTCCGTTTGTGCTTGTTTATCTAAACTTTAAGCATTGCCAATAATAAAATTCGGGAGGAAAAAAATGGGTCAATATTCAATGCCTAAATATTTTCAAAATATGCCAACAGTAGGTAAAGGGCTTGTTACAAAAAATGCAGAAAATGAAGCTAGTATAAAAGCAGTTGAAGAGGAATTAACAAAATTAATAAAAGAGATACAATCAGAAGGGCGTCCTGATGAGTCAATGAACAAAGTTGGACAAATGACAGCTTTACAGCGTGTAAATGCTTTAGTTGACAAAGGAACTTGGTGTCCTTTGAACAGCTTATTTAACCCTGAAGGAAACTCTAACGGATCAACAAGTATTGTAAAAGGACTTGGGCGTATCAACGGTAAATGGGCAGTTATAGTTGCTTCAGATAACAAAAAGAAAGCAGGAGCATGGGTTGCAGGACAAGCTGAAAATCTTTTAAGAGCTTCTGATACAGCTAAATGCTTACATATTCCTTTAGTATATGTATTACAATGTAGTGGAGTTGACTTCCCTGAGCAAGAGAAAGTTTATCCTAACCGTCGTGGTGGAGGAACTCCTTTCTTCAGAAATGCTGAATTACAACAACTAGGTGTTCCAGTAATCGTTGGTATTTATGGAACTAACCCAGCTGGTGGAGGATACCATAGCATCAGCCCTACTATCCTTGTAGCTCATCAAAAAGCTAACATGGCAGTAGGAGGAGCAGGAATCCTTGGAGGAATGAATCCTAAAGGTTACATTGATATGGAAGGGGCAGAACAAATAGCTGAAATGGTTGAAAAATCTGGAAAACAAAATCCTCCAGGATCAGTTTCAATTCATTTCAATGAAACTGGATTCTTCAGAGAAGTTTATGCAGAAGAATTAGGTGTTATAGAAGGAATTAAAAAATATATAGATATGCTTCCAGCATACAACATTGATTTCTTCCGTGTTGCAGATGCTGTAAAACCAACACTTCCAGCAGATGATTTATATTCAATCATTCCTATGAATCAAAAGAAAGTTTATGATATTTACGAAGTAATCGGTCGTTTATTCGACGGAAGTGAATTTGCTGAATATAGAAAAGGTTATGGACCAGAAGTTGTAACAGGTATAGCTAAAGTAAACGGGCTTCTTGTTGGAGTTATCGGAAATGTTCAAGGATTGCTGATGAAATATCCTGAATATAAAGAAAATTCAATAGGAATCGGAGGAAAATTATACCGTCAAGGTTTAATTAAAATGAGCGAATTTGTAACTATGTGTGGAAGAGATAAACTTCCTATTATCTGGTTACAAGACACAACAGGTATTGATGTAGGAGACGATGCTGAAAAAGCTGAATTACTAGGATTAGGACAATCTTTGATCTATTCTATAGAAAACTCTAAAGTTCCTCAATTAGAAGTAATTTTAAGAAAAGGATCTGCAGCAGCTCACTATGTATTGGGAGGACCACAAGGAAACAATACTAACGCATTCTCAATCGGAACTGCAGCAACTGAAATTTATGTAATGCCTGGAGAAACAGCAGCTTCTGCAATGTATTCAAGAACACTTGCAAAAGATAAAAAAGCAGGAAAAGATTTACAGCCTACAATAGATAAAATGAACCAAATGATTGAAGACTTTACAACTAAGTCAAGACCTAAGTTCTGTGCTGAAAAAGGAATGGTAGACGAAATTGTAGATTTAACAAGTATTCGTGCTTATATGGAAGCTTTTGTTGAATCAGCTTACCAAAATCCAAAATCTATTTGTGCATTCCATCAAATGCTTACACCTAGAGCAATCAGAGAGTTTGCTACATTAAACAAATAAAAAAAATAATGTTTTATTAGAAAAAATATGTTATTATTAGGGTAGAAGAGAAATAAGATAATTTAAGTGTTGTTGGTCGGGCTGGAAAAATCCCGACCAATGGTACATCATTCGAGGGGGTACTATGTTTGTTTTAAAATTAGATGTGTTCCAATCACTGCTTGTTACTGTATTGTTAATTTATTTTGGAAAATTTATGAGAGAAAAGTTTCCAATTCTTAAAAAGTATTGCATTCCATCAGCAGTTGTTGGAGGATTGTTATTTGCAATATTAACTTGTGTATTATACAAGTTTAATGTAATGGAGATAAAATTTGATACTAAAGTTACAAATCAGCTATTCTATTGTGTATTCTTTGCAGCCAGCGGAACTTCAGCAGGACTTGCATTATTGAAGAAAGGTGGAAAACTGGTAGCTATATTTGCTGTTCTGGCAGCTGTACTTGCAGCACTTCAGAATGTTGTAGCAGTAGCATTGGGAAAAGTTTTAGGAGTTAATCCGTTAATTGCACTTATGACAGGTTCTATACCAATGACAGGAGGACATGGTAATGCAGCTTCATTCGCACCTGTGGCTGAATCATTTGGAGCAGTAGGGGCAACAGAGGTAGCAATAGCAGCAGCAACATTTGGACTTATCGCAGGATGTATCATAGGAGGACCTATAGGAAACAGATTGGTTCAAAAAAATCACTTAAAATATGATACTGGTGATTCAAGTGATCTTGGAACAGCAGCAGCTGAAAAATTCTTTGTTGATAAAGAAAGATCACTTAATGCAGTATGTCTTATGTTTATAGCAACAGGAATAGGATCAGTATTATTTGTAATACTTAAAAATCTTCTTCCTAATATAACTTTGCCAATCCATGTATTATGTATGCTTGGAGGACTTATTATAAGACTTGGGTTTGATGCAACAGGACATGCTGATGAAGCATTGTATGAATCTATGGATATAGTCGGAGAAATTTCTCTTGCTATGTTTGTTACAATGTCAATAATGAGCATGAAACTTTGGCAGCTTGCAGACCTTGCAATTCCAATGATTATACTGCTGCTTGCTCAAGTAGTTCTTGCTTATGTGTTCTGTACTCAAATAACATTCAGAGCATTGGGAAAAGATTACGATGCAGCTGTAATGGCAGTAGGACATACAGGATTCGGTATGGGAGCAGTTCCTGTATCTATGGCAACAATGAAGAGTGTATGTGATAAATATGCATATTCAAAAATAGCATTCTTTGTAGTTCCTGTAATTGGAGGGTTATTAAGTAACTTCACAAATGCAGCAATAATAACAGCATTTTTAAATATGTTTAAATAATATTTAAAATAAAATTTGAAAGAATTTAGTTTAGACAGAAAAATATTTTCGGAGGTAAGAATGAGCATTTATACAATGGGAATCGATATCGGTTCTACTGCATCAAAAAGTGTGATTATGAAAGACGGAAAAGAAATAGTCTGCAAAGCATTGATTGATGTTGGAGCAGGTACAAGCGGACCTGGCAGAGTAATAGAAGAGATTTTGACTAAAAGCGGAATGAAAAAAGAGGATATGGCATGTGTTCTTGCAACAGGATACGGGCGTAACTCTTTACTTGATTTGGCTGATTATCAAATGAGTGAATTAAGCTGTCATGCTAAAGGTGCTTATTATTTATTTCCAAATGTCCGTACAGTAATTGATATCGGCGGACAGGATGTAAAAATTTTAAAAATAGGTGCAAACGGAATATTAAACAACTTTGTAATGAATGATAAATGTGCTGCGGGAACAGGAAGATTCCTTGATGTTATGGCAAAAGTTTTAGAGGTAAAAGTAAGCGACCTTGAAAAATTGTCAGCAGAATCAACTAAGGTGGTAAATATAAGTTCTACTTGTACAGTATTTGCTGAGTCGGAAGTTATTTCTCAGCTTGCAAAAGCAACAGATAAAAGAGATATTATAAAAGGTATTCACAGATCGGTTGCAGGAAGAGTTGGGGGACTTGCAAAGAGAATAGGGCTTGAAAATGACCTTGTAATGACAGGAGGAGTTGCTCTTAATCATGGTGTTGTAGAAGCTCTTGAAGAGGAACTGAATTTTAAAATTTTAACATCTCCGTTGACTCAATACACAGGAGCTATCGGAGCAGCATTATTTGCTTATCAAAAAGCAACAAAATAATTTGGCATAAAAAATAATAAAGGAGTGGAATAAAAACATGAGCGAAGTAAATAAGCCAGTAGAAGAAAAAAAACCAGCTAAGGTTGTGCTTAGAGAGTTAGTAGAAAGAGAAGTATATCAAGCAGCATGGGAAGCTAAGAAAAAAGGAGAGCCAGTAGGTTGGTCTTCATCTAAATTCCCTTCTGAAATATGTGAAGCTTTAGGATTAAAACTTGTTTATCCTGAAAACCAAGCAGCAGCTATCGGAGCAAAACATGGTGGAGAAAGAATGTGTGAACACGCAGAAGCTATGGGATTTGACAACGATATCTGTGCTTATGCAAGAATTAACTTAGCATATGCAGCTGGATTTGAAGCAGAAGAAAAACCAATGCCTCAGCCAGATTTCGTATTATGCTGTAACAATATTTGTAACTGTATGACTAAATGGTATGAAAACCTTGCAAGAATGCATAACATTCCATTAATTATGATTGATGTTCCATACAGCAACACTAAAGAAGTAAGCCAAGCTCAAGTTGACTACTTAAGAGGACAATTTGACGACGCTATAGTTCAACTTGAAAAAATAGCAGGGCGTAAAATGGATATGAAAAAATTCGAAGAAGCTTGTGAAAACGCTAACCGTTCAGCAAAAGCTTGGTTAAAAGTATGTTCTTACTTACAATACAAACCATCTCCATTTGCCGGATTTGACTTATTCAACCACATGGCAGATATAGTAACAGCTCGTGCTAAAAAATCAACAGCTGAAGCTTTTGAAGCACTTGCAGAAGAATTAGAAGCAAATGTAAAAGCAAATAAATCAACTTGGAAATATGACGAAAACTACAGAATCATGTTTGAAGGAATCCCTTGTTGGCCTCAACTTCAAAAATTATTTGCTCCATTAAAAGAAAAAGGAATCAATACAACAGCAGTTGTTTATGCACCTGCATTCGGATTTGTTTACAACAACATGGATGAATTAATGAGAGCTTACTGCGTTGCACCAAACTCAGTATGTCTTGAAAAAGGTGTTGAATGGAGAGAAACTCTATGTAAAGAAAACCATGTAGACGGAATACTTGTTCACTACAACAGAAGCTGTAAACCATGGAGCGGATATATGCCTGAAATGGAAAGAAGATTCCGTAAAGACTTAGGTGTAGCAGTTGCCGGATTTGACGGAGACCAAGCTGACCCAAGAAACTTCTCAGACGAGCAGTACAGAACTCGTGTTGAGGGACTATTTGAAGTAATGGAAGCAAACAGAGCAAAAAAAGCTGCTGAAAAAGAGGGAGGAGACAAATAATGACTAGAATTGAGGAATTATTAAATAATTTTAGAGAAATAGCATATAATCCAGAAAAACAAATGGCTAAATATAAAGCTGAAGGTAAAAAAATAATCGGATGTTTTCCATACTATATTCCTGAAGAAATAGTATATGCTGCAGGAATGGTTCCATTTGGTGTTTGGGGAACTCACGGAACAATCAGCAGAGCAAAAGAATATTTTGCATCTTTCTATTGTACAATAGCTCAAATGAACTTAGAAATGGCATTAGAAGGAAAATTTGACGGATTATCAGGAGTTATCTTATCATCTATGTGTGATACTCTTCGTCCATTAACTCAAAACTTTAAAGTGGCAATACCTCAATTACCATTTATGTTTTTGGCTCATCCACAAAACAGAAAACCTGAATACGGAATTAAATTTACTATGCACGAATTCAGCAGAGTAAAAGGACAATTGGAAGAAATAGCAGGACATAAAATTGAAGATGAAAAAATGTTTGAAGCTTTCAAAGTTTATAATGAAAGCAGAGCTGCAAGAAGAGAATTCGTTAAACTTGCAGGAAAACATCCTGAAGCTGTATCTGCAGTAAACAGATCTGCTGTTCTTAAGAGTGCTTTCTTTATGCTTAAAGATGAACATACAGCTATGTTAAAAGAACTTAACGCAGAATTAGCTAAATTACCGGAAGTTAAATGGAACGGAATTAAAGTTCTTACATCTGGAATTATCTTAGACAATCCTAAACTTTTATCAATATTTGATGAGTATAAAGTTGCTATCGTAGCTGACGATGTGGCTCATGAATCAAGAGCATTCACAACAGATGTTCCAATGGATATAGAAGATCCAATCAGAGCTCTTGCAGTTCAGTTTGCTAACCAAGACAACGACACAATTTTATACGATCCATTAATCGAAGAGCGTCCAAAATATGTAGCTAATAAAGCTAAAGAAGCAGGAGCAGACGGTGTTGTTGTAGTAATGATGCAGTTCTGTGACCCAGAAGAGATGGAATATCCTTCATTAAGAAAAGCTCTTGACGAAGCTGGACTTCCTCATATTAAATTTGGATTTGACCAACAAATGGTTGACTTCGGACAAGCAAGAACTTCATTACAAGCTTTTGCAGAAAGCTTATAATTTTACTCCCAAACTTAACTTAAATAGAAAAATTAAAAAGCAACAGGAAACTGTTGCTTTTTAAGATTTACAGAATTTTTTTAATAAAAAGGAGGCAGATATGCAGTTTGCAGCTTTTAAAGATTTAAAATCGAAGAAAGAATATATAGGGATTGCGGCAGAAGATAAATTTTTTGAGATAAATTCATTGGGACTTTCAAGAGAATATAAGGATATGCAGGATATAATAGAAAACTTTTCTCAGAAAGATTGTGAAAAAATAAAAAATATTTTAAAAGAAAAAGATTATAAAAATATTAATATTTTTAAAACAACAGATGTAAAAATTTTATCTCCCATAAAAAAAACAGTGCATGATATAATATGTGCAGGATTTAACTATATGGATCATTTAAAAGAAATAAAAAAAGATACAACAAGTAAACCTTTGAACAGTGTATATTTCACAAAAAGAGCAAGTGTAATAATCGGACAGGATGATGAAATAGACGGACATCTTGATATAGATGAAGCTCTTGATTATGAAGTGGAATTAGCTGTTATAATCGGAAAAAAAGGGTACAAAATAAAAGCGGAAGATGCAGAGGAATATATTTTCGGGTACACAATTATGAATGATATATCTGCCAGAGGACTTCAAGGAAAATACAGACAATGGTTTATTGGAAAAAGTCTTGATACATTTACTTCAATAGGTCCTGTAATAGTTTATAAAGATGAGTTGAAAATGCCTTTTGATTTGGAGATTTCAAGTTATGTAAACGGAGAGCAAAGACAACTTTCAAATACAAACCTTATGATTACAAATATACAGAATATGATAGCGGAACTTTCGCAGGGAATAACTCTTGAGCCGGGAGATATTATTTCAACAGGAACTTGTTCAGGTGTGGGAGTTGGATTTAAACCACCGAAATATATGAAATCAAAAGATGTGGTAGAGTGTAAAATAGAAAGAATAGGAACACTGAGAAATACAGTGAAATAATTTTTTGGAGTGATCAGATGCAGTTAAGTATATATCATCTTTTGGGAATAGGAATAGTAGTAGTTCTTATGTGCATTGTTGGAATTTTCAGCGGAAAGAATACAAAAAATGCCAAAGACTTTAATACGGGAAATACAGGGCTGACGACGGCGGTTATTGTCGGAACAATTACAGGGACATTGGTGGGAGGTGCATCTACCATTGCCACAACACAACTGGCTTTTGAGTACGGATATTCTGCCTTGTGGTTTAATCTTGGATCAGGGTTGGGCTGCCTTTGTCTTGGGCTTTTTTTTACAGACAGATTGAGAAAAAACAATACTCTTACAATTCAAGAGATGCTTGAAAGCAGATATGGGAAAAAAGTGGGAACAATTTCAGCTGTTTTCAGCTCATTGGGAATTTTTTTGAGTATTGTGGCACAGCTGTTTTCTGCAATAACAATTCTTGTAACAGTATTTCCCATAAGCATTACAACAGCAGGAATAATAGCGTGTTTAGTTATGGGTTCTTATGTAGTTTTCGGAGGAATAAAAGGAACGGGAATAATCGGCGTGATAAAACTTGCTCTTTTATATATTGCTCTTATTTTTATGGTATATACTGCTTTGACTTCTATAGGAGATATGAATGAATTTATTTCATATTTTCCCGATGAAAAATATTTTAATTTTTTTGCAAGAGGAATGTGGAAAGATTTGAGCGGAGGGCTTTCTCTTATGCTGGGGGTTATTTGTACACAAACTTATGTACAAGTAATAATAGCCGGACGAAATAAAAAAGCTGCTGTTCAGGGGACTCTTATCAGTGCTTGTCTTATTCCTCCAATCAGCATTGCCGGGATAGTTGTGGGAATGTTTATGAAGTATCATTTTCCAAATATGGATTCAGCTCTTGCATTTCCGATGTTTGTAATAAATTATATTCCGGATCTTGCAGGAGGACTTATTCTGGGAACACTTTTTGTGGTAATAACAGGTTCCGGAGCGGGACTTATTTTAGGAATATGCAGTATTATGTCAAATAATATATATCCTAAAATTTTTCCAAACCTGAAAGAAAGCAAAAAACTTTTTATGATAAGAGGAACCATTGCAGTCGTTCTTCTTCTTACTTTCAGCACAACTCTTGGAAACGGAAGAGATTTTATTTTGGAATGGAGTTTTATGGCAATGGGACTTAGAGCCATGACCGTACTTTTTCCAATGTGCAGTATTTTATTTTTGAAAAAGAAAATTAAAAATATTTTTGTACTGGCGAGTATCACATTGAGTCCGATTCTTGTGGCAGCGGGAAATATAATTTTTGATTTGAAAATAGATGCACTGTATACGGGTCTTGCAATATCTTTTGTGATAATGGGAACAGGATATATTTTTTCATCGAAAGAGTATTAGATTAAAAAAGGGCAGAGAATTTTGCTATCTCTGCCCTTTTATATTTTATTTATTAGAATGCAGGAACAACTCCTCCTTTATAATTTTCATTGATGAATTTCACAATTTCAGGACTTTGAAGAGCGTTCATAAGTTTAACAATATCTTCTTTTTTCTCTTCACCCTCTCTTACAGCTACAATATTAGCATATGGAGATTCTTTTCCTTCGATAAGAAGTGCATCTTCCACAGGAGAAAGTCCTGCTTCAAGAGCATAGTTTCCATTTATGACAGCAAGGTCTACATCTTTTAGGACTCTTGGAAGCTGAGCAGCTTCAAGTGTTTTGAATTTTAGTTTTTTAGGATTTTTTACAACATCAAATTCTGTTGCATAAAGATTTGTTGGGTCATTCAGTGTGATAAGTCCTGCATTATGAAGAAGAATAAGAGCTCTTCCTCCGTTTGAAGGGTCGTTTGGAATAGCCACAACAGCTTTGTTAGGGATATCTTCCAATGATTTTAATTTTTCAGAGAAAACTCCAATAGGCTCAACATGTATTCCTCCTGCAGAAACAAGTTTCAGACCTTTTTCTTCACAGAATTTATCTAAATAAGGTTTGTGCTGGAAGAAGTTTGCTTCAAGTTCTCCGTCGGCAAGAGCAAGGTTTGGAGTAACATAGTCTGTAAAATCTACTATTTTAAGATCAAATCCTTCTTTTGCAAGTTTGTCTTTTACGGCATTAAGAAGTTCAGCATGAGGTACAGGTGTAGCTCCCACTCTTAAAGTTGTGTTTGCAAGTGCAGCAGTTCCTAAAACTAAAAGTGCAGCTGTTGAAAGTAATACTCTTTTAAATCTGTTTGTCATAATTCACCATCTCCTTAAAAAATATAAAATTTATTAAATAAAAAATTTTTAATTGTTTTGTACAAAAGCAATGACTTGTTTTACTATTGCAAGAAATATTATTAAAGCAGTATAACAAAAAACTTTTTTCTTGTTTATTGTCAAAGATTTTTTTGCAAGATAATTTCCTAAAGACTGTAAAATTTGAACAAGAATAATAATAACAATTACAGAATAAAACATTATATCTGTTTTAAATCTCTGATATCCAAATCTTATTGCCAAATCTCCAAGTCCTCCGGCACCGATGCTTCCTGCCATAGCGGAAAATCCTATAAGACTGATAACTGTTACAGTTATACCATGTATAAGATGAGGAAGTGTTTCGGGAATCATTACATTAAAAATTATTGTTTTATTGCTGGCTCCCATACTTGAAGCTGCTTCAATCAGTCCTTTGTCAATTTCGTTCAAAGCTCCCTCAACCATTCTTGCCACAAAAGGAGCGGCAGATATTGAAAGAGGTACGATTGCTGCAGTACTTCCTATTGTAGTTCCCACGATAATTCTTGAAAGAGGAAACAAACAAATCATTAAAATAATAAAAGGAAAAGATCTCAAAGCATTAATTATTATTTCAAGAGCCTGATTTAATTTTGGTTTTTCAAGAATATTTCCGGGTTTCGTAATTACAAGAAGAACTCCTACAGGAAATCCCATTAAAAGAGAAAACAGTGTAGAAAAAAATACCATATACATTGTTTCCAGTGTTGAAGTTAAAATCATATTAAATACCATCATAAATCACCTCTGTAATTACTCCGCACTCTTCAAACCATTTTATTGCTTCTTTTTGTTTGTTCATATCTCCCACAAGCTCCACATGAAGATGTCCTACCTGCATTGTTGAAAGATTATCGATAGACCCCTCGATTATATTCAAATCAATATCAAATTGTCTGATTGCTTTTGAAATAATAGGATCTCCGGCAATCACTCCAAGGAACTTCAATTTTACTATACATGAACCTTTGTGTCTCATTATTGCAATATCTTTTTCGTCTGCTGCAGGAAGATAAGAAATAAGTTCTTTTGTAATTTCTGACTGAGGATTTGAAAAGATATGATGCACTCCTCCGCATTCAACGATTTTTCCTGCTGACATTACAGCTACTTTGTTGCATATTTCTTTGATAACTTCCATTTGATGTGTAATCATTACTACAGTAAGTCCGAATTTTTTTTGTATATTTCTGATAAGTTCAAGTATTGCTTTTGTGGTTTTCGGGTCAAGTGCCGAAGTAGCCTCATCTGAAAGAAGAATATCGGGATTATTTGCAAGTGCTCTTGCAATAGCCACTCTTTGTTTTTGTCCTCCGCTCAGCTGACTTGGATAATAATCGATTTTGTCAGAAAGTTCCACCACTTCCAAAAGTTCCTGTACTCTCGCTTTTATTTTTGATTTTTCCCACTTTGCAATTTCCAGTGAGAAAGCTACATTTTCTCCTACCGTTCTTGATGAAAGAAGATTGAAATGTTGGAAAATCATTCCTATTTTTTTTCTTTTTTCCAAAAGTTCTGCTTTTGAAAGAGATGTCATATCCACGCCATCTATTATTATTTGTCCGCTCGTAGGCTCTTCAAGTCTGTTTAAAAGTCTGATAAGAGAAGATTTTCCTGCACCGCTTAAACCTATTATTCCGAAAATATCTCCTGTTTTTATTTCTAAATCAACATCTTTTACAGCATGAAAACTGTTGGGATAAATTTTATTGACTTTTTCTATTGAAATCATTTTTGTATCCTCCTGTGCTGTTTCCCTAAATATCTGAATTTGTGTATAAAAAAATCTCTACTACCCATCAAGTAATAGAGATTTGACTGTACAACAAATTAAGCTTCCGCCATCTGTCTGGAATTAGCACCACACCCAAAGAGTAGGTTGCTGAAACGTCCTAGGGCCAGTCCCTCGGTCTCTCTTGATGGATATTTAATTTTTTATTTTGACTAATCATATACCAATTTGCCAAGTTTGTCAAATAAAATTTTAAAAAAAATCGGAAAGAGCTTAAAGAAACCTTTGAAAAATAGGAAAAATGATGTATTATGTATGTATAAAAATTTTTTGGGAGGTATATTTTTGTGAATAGTTTCGGACAGGTTTTCAGAATATCTGTTTACGGAGAATCTCACGGAGAAGGAGTGGGAGTTGTTGTGGACGGATGTCCTGCAGGAATAGATATAGAAACAGAAGATTTTATTTTGGATTTATCCAGAAGAAGAGCGGGAAAAATTGGGACAACTCCGAGAACAGAGAAAGATATACCAATATTTTTATCAGGAGTTTTTAACGGAAAAACAACAGGAGCACCTATAAATATATTTTTTAAAAATGAAAATATCAATTCAAAAGTTTATATGGATTTCAGAAATCATCCAAGGCCGGGACACAGTGATTTTACAGCAAATGAAAAATATTCAGGTTTCAATGATATAAGAGGAGGAGGAATGTTTTCCGGAAGAGTTACTCTCGGGCTTGTATCAGCGGGAGTAATTGCCAAGAAAATTTTGAAAGAAGCCGGCAGAGATATAAAAATTGAAAGCAGAATAATATCTTTGGGAGAGTTGCAGTTTGCTGAAAATAAAGTTTCAGAAAAAGAAACAGAGGAATATCTGAAAAAAATTCAAAGTGAAGGGGATTCTGTGGGAGGAATTATTGAATGCAGAGGGATAAATATTCCAAAATCTTTGGGAGAACCTTTTTTTGATTCTGTAGAATCTGTGGTTTCACATCTTGTATTCGCTGTCGGAGGTGTAAGAGGCATAGAGTTTGGCAGCGGTTTTAAGAGTGCTTCAATGAAAGGGAGCGAGTGTAATGATGTTTTTATAAATGCAGAGGGACAAACTTTTACAAATAACTGCGGAGGGGTAAACGGAGGAATTACAAACGGAAATGATATAGTATTCAGAACAGCTGTAAAACCTACTTCCAGCATTTTTAAAAGTCAGGAGACCTATTCTTTTACAGAAAATAAAATGTCAGAACTGAAAATAGAGGGACGACATGACACAGCTTTTGTTCTTCGTGTACCTGTTGTGATAGAAGCCTGTCTTGCGGCAGCTCTTGCAGATTTATATTTGAGAGATAAAGCTGTGAGAATATAAAATAAAATTTTTTAAATTTGTGAAAGGAGTAAAAATTTATGAAGAGAGAAGATTATATAGATTGGGATGAATATTTTATGGGAGTTGCTCTTCTTTCGGCAAAAAGAAGCAAAGATCCAAACACACAAGTGGGAGCTTGTATTGTAACAGAGGATAAGAGAATAGTTGGGCTTGGCTATAACGGACTTCCGAGAGGATGCAGTGATGATGAATTTCCTTGGGAAAGAGAGGGAGATTTTCTTCACACAAAATATCCTTTTGTATGTCATGCAGAGCTTAATGCAATTTTAAACAGTACAAAATCTTTAAAAGGGTGCAGTATTTATGTGGCTCTTTTTCCATGCCATGAATGCAGTAAGGCAATAATTCAAAGCGGAATAAAAGAGATAGTGTTTTTATCTGATAAATATGACGGAACAGATTCTGACCAAGCTTCAAAAAGAATGCTTGATGCAGCAGGTGTAACTTACAGAAAACTGAAACCTAATATAAAGAAACTGGAACTTTCTTTTGATGAAAAAGACTACTAAATAAATTATAAAAAATAAAATTCACTAAGAAAAAATATCAGCTATTTATATTGCTCATTTTTAGCGTTCAATTTGCTGCATAAATTACGCAGATATTTTTAATATCGTGAATTTTATTTTTTTATTTTTATTTTCTTTTGAAAAAATCTTTAAAAGAACGCTTATTTGCGTTTTTCATTTCCCTTTGTTCCTTATGATAATTTGACCAGTTTGGGTCGTTTTTCATATTTTTTTTAAGCTGTTTCATATAGTTGTATGTTGCACGGGCAGAAGAGATTTTATATTTAACATTATTTTTAATGTCTCTTCCTGTGTCGGCTATTCCTGTAAAAAATCCTTTTATTTTCAGTCCGACAAGTTTTACAGAAGTAATTTTATAAATATTTCCGCAAGAAGGACATTTATATTTTGCTGCTTTATCCTGAACTTTCATTTTTTTATGACAAGAAGGACAAGTTACTATAATTTTTTTCATTTTTGGTTAAAACTCCTTAGTTATTTTTTTGTACACATTATTATAAACTTTATTATATATTTCGTCTATTGAAATATTTTTTTCCTGCCAGATTATTTCAGAGTGAATACCTTGGGCAACCAACATATAGAGACCGTTTGAATGAGGTTTGCCGGCAAAATATGAAAGAAAAACAGAAACTTCGGGAGTATAGTTAAGGTCAACAGCTGTTTTCCAATTTTGACATATAGTTTTGTCAACAGGGGACAGTGCAGGATAATTTTTATTTCCCAAAGGAGTACAGTTTACAATAAGTTCTCCATGAATATTTTTTAATTCATTATAATTTATCACTTTAAAGTTTTTAAATTGTGAAGCTGTTTTTTCCGGAGTTCTTGAAACAATAACGGGATTACCTCCAAGATTTTTTATTACCTGTACCACGGCTTTTGCAGATCCTCCTGTTCCAAGGACAGCTGCAGTCTTATCTTTGAGATTAATTTTCATTTTTTCAATAGTTTTCAAAAATCCCCAATAATCTGTATTTTCTCCTGCTAATTTTCCATTTTTTTTATAAACAGTGTTTACAGCACCTATTTTTTCAGCATTTTCTGAAATTTCATCAAGATATTTCATAACAGTCTGTTTATACGGAATTGTAACATTTATCCCTTGTATTTCATCTTTTTTCATTTTTTCAATAAGAGTTTCTATTTCATTTTCCTGCATATCAAAAATTTTATAATCATAATCACAATTCAAAAAATTAAAAATTTCTTTATGAAGCAGAGGAGAAAAGCTGTAGCCTATATTTTTTCCCAAAAGTCCGAAAATTTTTTTCATTGATATCCTCCAAATAATATTTTTTATATTTTAATATAATAAATTTTTTTGTGCAAATTAAATATTCAAATAAAAAATAAAATTTTTTCACTAAGAAAAACATTGATTTGTAAAGTTTCGTTTCATTTTTGTAAAAATATTTTTTATTTTTTTAAAAAAAGTAGTTGACGAATTTCGGTTCTT
>UQXM01000002.1 GCA_900545035.1 uncultured Fusobacterium sp.
GAGTAAGGGCCGTGTCTCAGTCCCCTTGTGGCCGTTCACCCTCTCAGGCCGGCTACCCATCATCGTCTTGGTGAGCCGTTACCTCACCAACTAACTAATGGGACGCAAAGCTCTCCTGCAGCGCATATAGCTTTCATGAAAGGACCATGCGGTCCTCGCATAATATCCGGTATTAGCTATCGTTTCCAATAGTTGTCCCAGACTGCAGGGCAAGTTCTTTACGTGTTACTCACCCGTCCGCCACCTTACTATCTCCGAAGAGAATTCAAGTAGACTTGCATGTGTTAAGCATTCTGTCAGCGTTCATCCTGAGCCAGGATCAAACTCTTCATTAAAAGATTTATTTGATTTGACTAGGTCAATCATGTTTACTTACTTATTTAACACCAATTAAGGTTTGCTTGCTTTTGTCTTATTTCTCTATTCTGTTGTTAATGTCCTTTGTTATCGTTTTGTCCTGTTTCTCACGGACAAGATTTATAATACCACAAGAACCGAAATTCGTCAACTACTTTTTTTATTTTTTTAAAAATATTTTTATTCTGCCCATAAAAAAAGCAAACTAACCATTGAAAAATATCGTCTAATTTAATTAGAGAAATTTTAAAAAATTTTATAATTTTACTTTATTCAAAAAAATTCCACCCTTTTTCTTCTACGCTTTCTCTTACAATTAATTTTCCTGTATCTGCTGTTTTCCCATTAACACGCAAAATATATTCTCCAACATATTCTCCGCTTTTCACAGGAGCTTTCAAAGAGGTCTTTTTAGAAATTATAAATTCTACAGCACTATCATTTTTAACAATATTTTTAAATTCTTTCGCAGGATATACTTCCAAATTTCTGACTGTTCCCTCTTCTACTCTTATATCAGTCACAGGAATATCAGTATTTAAAAATTCAACCAATTTATATTCTGAATGAAAAAGTTTTATTTCTTCAATTATTTTTTCATTTCTCACTTCCTCTGTCGGAGCTCCCAAAACAACTGTTATTGTTTCCATATCATTTTTTTTGCTTGCAACTGTTATATTATACCAATTATCGTGGTGTCCTGTTTTTATTCCGTAAATTCCTTCTTTTCCCAAAAGCTTATTTCTGTTATAAATTTTTCTTCCTCCCAGATAAGGTAGAACTGTTTCTTTCTTGGAAGCTATTTCAATATATTCCGGATATTTTAAAGCTTCCAATGAAAGTTTATATATCCCCTCTGCACTTCCTATATCCTCCCCCCTTCCTGTCATATGCGGAGGAAGTCCTGTCGGAGTACTGTAATTTATTCCATCATCAAAACCAAGCTCTTTGGCCTTTTTATTCATCATTCTCACAAAGTTATCAATATCCCCTCCAACTGTTTTTGCAAGTCCGTAAGCTGCATTATTGGCTGAATGAATAGCAGTGGCTTTTATAAGGTCTTCTACTGAAATTTTGCTTCCTTCTTTCATCCAAATTCTGCTCCCCTGCATTTCTGCCATTGTTTTATCTACAACAACCTTATCTGTAAGCTTTATTTTTCCCTCATTTATCGCATCATATGTCAGCATAAGTGTCATTATTTTTGTTATAGAAGCCATAGGAACTTTTTGTTTTTCATTTTCAAAATAATAAACATTCCCTTTGGTGTCTCCCAAAATATACGAACAATACATAGGAGTTTCTTCTTTATTCATTTCTGTTTTTTTCTCTGTATCAGCTGCCGTAATATTCATATTTATCATTATTGCAGCTGCTGCATAACAAAACTTTCTCAGCAATTTCTTCCCCCTTGAAACTTTTTATATTTTTAGATTATAACTTTTTTTCAAAAAAAAGAAAAGGGCTTGTTTACCCTTTTCTTGTTTAAAAATTTTTGATTTTATTATTTGTTTTTCTTAGAAAGATAGTCTTCAATAGCTGCTTTTACTGCCTCTTCAGCCAAAACTGAACAGTGCATTTTTACAGGAGGCAGACCATCAAGAGCTTCTGCCACAACTTTGTTTGTAATTTTTAAAGCTTCATGAATATCTTTTCCTATAATCATTTCAGTAGATATTGAAGATGTAGCTATTGCAGAAGCACATCCGAATGTTCTGAATTTTACATCTGTAATAATATCATTATCTATTTTTAAGAAAATTTCCATTATATCCCCGCAAGAAGGATTTCCTATTTTTCCATATCCGTCAGGATTTTCTATAACTCCCATATTTCTAGGATTCATAAAGTGATCCATTACTTTTTCTGAGTATTGCATTATTAATTTCCTCCCTATTTTATAACAATCTGTTATTTATGAAATTCATTCCATAGCGGCGACATCATTCTTAATTTTCCAATAATTTCCACCACTGCATCTATTGTATAATCTATTTCTTCTTTTGTATTGTATTTTCCAAGACTGAATCTGATTGTTCCATGAGCAAATTCCTCAGGAATTCCCATAGCAAGAAGTACATGAGAAGCTTGAAGTTCATCAGATGAACAAGCCGAACCTGAACTTACCGCAATTCCTTTCATGCTAAGTGAAAGAAGAATAGATTCTCCTTCAACATACTTAAAAGTTATGCTCGATGTTCCCGGAAGTCTTTTTACATTTTTTCCGTTTACTATTATTTCAGGAATTTTTGCAAGAAGCTGTTCTTCAAAATAATCTCTTAAAGCTCCCACTCTTTTATTTTCTTCTTCTCTTTCTGCATATGCTTTTTCAAGAGCTTTTGCCATTCCCACAATAAGAGGAGTATTTGTTGTACCGGGTCTTAATTTTCTTTCTTGACCTCCTCCTGTGATAACTTTTCCAAGTCTTACTCCGTTTCTTACATACAAAGCTCCGACACCTTTAGGTCCGTAAAATTTATGTGCTGTAAATACAAGCAAATCTATTCCCATTCCTTTAGGGTCTATATTAAGTTTTCCCATAGATTGAACTGCGTCCACATGGAATAAAATTTTGTGTTCTTTTGCAATTTTTCCTATTTCTTCAATAGGCTGTACCACACCTGTTTCATTATTTGCGTGCATTACAGAAATAAGAATTGTTTCATCTTTGATTGCATTTTTAAGTTGTTCAACATCAACCACTCCGTTTTTGTCAACATTCAGAACTGTGATTTCATACCCCTCTTTTTCTAAATCTTTGCAGGTATTTCTTACACCCGGGTGTTCAATAGAACTTACAATTATATGTTTTCCTCTGTTTTTATATGCTCTTGCAACACCTCTTATAGCAAGATTGTCTCCTTCTGTTCCAGAACCTGTAAAAATTATCTCTTCAGGCAGAACACCTAAAAGATCTGCTATTACTTTTCTTGATTCTGCCACAGCTTTTCCTGTTTCTTTCCCAAAAAGGTGAAGACTGAAAGCATTTCCGTATTCCTCTTTAAAAAATGGTATCATTGCGTTAAAAGCATCATCATCAAGTCTTGTTGTTGCATTGTTATCTAAATATATTCTCATTTTTTAATCAGCTCCCAAGAATTAATTTCTTTTCCCACATACTTTATACCATTCTTTATTTCTTATGTCAAGAATTATTATATATATTTTCATATTTATTTTGTCAGAAATATAACTGCTTATATTTATATCATTTCAAAAATTTATCCATTCTTCTTTACTTTTTCGTAATACTTACACGCTTCCTGTATCTCACATTCTGCACATTGAGGACGCCTTGCTATACATTTATCTCTTCCCTGTAAAATAATATAGTGCGAAAAATCTATCCAGCTTTTCTTAGGAACTATTTTCATTAAATCTTTTTCTATTTTAACCGGATCTGTTTCTTCGGTAAGTCCTAAAAGATTTGTAATTCTTTTTACATGTGTATCAACCGTAATCCCATCAGCAAGTCCCCAAATTTCTCCTCTTACCACATTGGCTGTTTTTCTTCCCACTCCTCCCAGCTCAAGAAGTTTATCCATTTCTTGCGGAAGTTCGCCGTTATATTTTTCAAGAAGCTGTCTGGCTGCTTTCTGAATATTTTTAGCTTTATTCTTATAAAATCCTGTACTTTTTATAAGCTCTTCTATCTCTGAAAGCTCCATTGAAGCAAACTGCTCTGGAGTATTTATATTATCTTCACGAAACATTTTTTCCGTAACAATATTTACCCGTTTGTCTGTACACTGAGCTGACAAAATAACCGCTACCAAAAGTTCAAAAGGAGTTTTGAAATTTAATGCACATTTAGGTTTCCCAAATTTCTCTTCCAATTTTTCAAGAACATATTTTACCTTTTCTTTTTTTGTCATTCTTCCTCCTTTTCCAATATTTTTATAAAAAGCATATGCTCAATACCTTTGTAATTTTCTATTCCTTCATACTGAAATTTTAATTTTTTAAAGGTGCTTAATGAAGCTGTATTTTCCTCCAGAATGTATGCTAAAACAACTGAGATATCAGGATTTTTAAACCTAAGCTCCTCTAAACTTCTCTCAATTATTTTGCCGCTGTATCCATGTTCTCTTATATTTTCCACTAAATATATATTTATTACTGCACATTCTCCGTCAATTTCAAATTTTACACAACCTAAAAAATTTTCGTTCTCTGTGCTTGTAACAGTAAACAAAAGATAAGCATCTGAATGTATAAGAAATTTGTACCATCTTTCATGTGCCTTCCACTGCTCCTCATAGTCTTTGTCTGAACAGTATTTTTTCACATAGTCAGCATGGATATATTTGTAAATCTCAGGAATATCTTCCTCTGTAGTTTCCCGTAAGAAAATCATACTTACTTTACCACCTTCAATTTAAAATTATAAACAAAGCTGTCTAAAGCTGTAAAAAGTAAAATTCTCTAAGAAAAAATAGTTTCTATTTATATTGCTCACTTCACTAAAAATGATAAGCTCCTCATTTTATTCGTAAAACATATCATTTTTCAGCGTTCAGTTCGCTGTATAAATCACGAAAACAATTTTTAATATCAAGAATTTTATTTTTACACTTTCTTCAAATACAGCAATTTTAATGTTTTTATTTTAGTACAACTCTATGGAATTTCTTTTTACCCATTTTGATTACAGCTTCCCCATCTTTGAAAGCTTCTTCTGTAAGAGCAAAAGCTACATCTGTAACTTTTTCTCCGTTTAAAGACATTCCGTTCTGCTGAATAAGTCTTCTTCCCTCACTCTTAGTTTTCAACACTCCGTTTTCTGTTAAATAATCTATCATATTTACACCAAGAGCTGTTCTTTCAAGTTCTGTTGTAGGAAGATTAGACATATCTCCGCTTCCTCCGAAAGCTCCTTCTGCTGCTGATTTCGCTTTTTCAGCCGCTTCTTCTCCATGTATCATCTTAGTTATTTCATAAGCAAGCACAACTTTTGCTTTATTTATCTCTGCATCCTTCAGAGCTCCCAATCTTCTTACTTCATCCATTGGAATAAATGTTAAAAGAGCCAGACATTTTTCTACATCTTCATCTGCAACATTTCTCCAGTATTGATAAAATTCATGTGGAGTTGTTTTTTCAGGATCAAGCCATAATGCTCCTTTGGCCGTTTTTCCCATTTTCTTTCCTTCACTGTTTGTAAGAAGTGTGCAAGTCATACCATATGCTGTTTCCTGCTTTTTCTTTCTTATCAGGTTAATTCCGGCAATAATGTTTGACCACTGGTCATCTCCTCCAAGCTGCATTTTACAATTATACTTTTGATTTAAAACATAGAAATCGTATCCCTGCATAAGCATATAGTTAAATTCAAGGAAAGAAAGCCCTTTTTCCATTCTCGATTTAAAACATTCTGCAGCAAGCATTTTATTAACTGAAAATTCTGCTCCTATATCTCTCAAGAAATCTATATAATTAAGTCCAAGAAGCCAATCAGCATTATTTTCAAGAATTGCTTTTCCGTCAGAAAAATCTATAAATTTTTCCATTTGTTTTTTAATACATGAAACATTATGAGCGATAGTTTCTTTTGTCATCATTGTTCTCATATCTGTTCTTCCGCTCGGGTCTCCTACCATTGCAGTTCCTCCGCCTACAAGAGCGATAGGTCTGTGTCCAAACTTCTGCATATGAGCCATAAACATCATAGCAATAAAGTGTCCCACATGCAGACTGTCTGCTGTCGGGTCAAATCCTATATAGAAAGTTACTTTTTCCTCTGACAATAATTTTTTGATTGCCTCTTCATCTGTAAACTGCTTTAAATATCCACGGTCTTTAAGCACATCATAAACATTTTCCATTATTATATCCCCCTGATTTTTATTTTACATTTTATTTTAACATAAAGATTTAGAAAATAAAAGAAAAGCCTGTTGAATATCCTCAACAGGCTGTATATCCCTATTAAATATATTCTCCAGCATTCTTCCTATTTGACATAACAAAGCCGGCTCAAAACTTTTTTATTTGTTCTGAACCTATTTATATGCAATAGTAATATGAAGCTGTAAGAAATACATTTTTTAAAGTTACCATTATTTTCTCCCAAAATTATTTTCGAGTTTCTTGTCTTTTTTTACTTTTATTATTTTACCATTTTTTTCAATATGTTTCAAGACTTCCCTGCTTTTTATATTTTTCTGTGATTTTCTACATCTAAAAATTCTCTGTATTTTTCAAAAACTTTTGTTCCGTCAGCCAATCCCAGTTTATATACTTCAAAAAGTTTGTTTTTATTTTTTTCAAATTTATCTATTTCAATAGGTTTTTCCGGAGCAACCACAAAAGCTTTTCCTTCTTTCTCCATTTTTTGTATATACTCAAGAGTTTCATTATATCTCTCATGCCGATTGCAAAGAAGTTCAATCAGTTTTGGATATTTTCTGTACATCAATTTAAAAAATAATTTTCCTTTGGAAGCTCCTTTTCTGTATTCTCTGTCTCTTGTAAGCACCACTATAACTTTATCACATCCCTCTTCAAAGGCTCTTCTTATAGGGATAGGATCACCAATACCACCGTCCAAATATTTTTTTCCTTTTATCTCTACAATCGGGGAAGCTATCGGCAGAGAAACCGAAGCACGAAGAACTATATTTCTGTCCTCTTTTTTCAAAGCTTCTTTTCCAAAATATTCCTCTTTTCCTGTTCCTATATTGGTAACTCCCACTCTGTAATCACATTTTGATTTGAAGCAGCTGTCGTAGTCAAAAGGATCCAGTTTTTCAGGAATGTCATAAAAAAGAAAATCCATTCCAAAAAGCGAACCTGTTTTCAAATAGCTTGAAAAACTCAAATATCTTTTATCGTCTATATAATTTATATTTGTTCTCATTCCTCTTTCTTTCTGCCATGAAATATAAGAAGCTCCATTTGTACACCCAGCAGAAACTCCGATAAGATAATCGGCACAATAATTTTGATTTATAAGAGCGTCAAGAACTCCGGCTGTGTATACTCCTCTCATTCCTCCGCCCTCAAGCACCAATCCAACTTTCATTTCTCTCTCCCTCTCTTTTATTTTCTTTATTTTTATGATAACACTTGTTTTTTTATTTTTCAACTTTATTTTACAGAAAAAAAAAGATACCCCGAAAGGTATCTTAAAAAATCAAATTATTTTTATTTAATTATGCAGCTGTTACTTTAACTGCAACAGGACCTTTTGCTCCCTCTTCAACTTCGAAAGTTACAGCTTGAGCTTCATCCAAGCTTCTGAATCCTTCTCCAACTATTCCTGAGAAATGTACGAAATAATCTTTTCCCTCTTCAGAAGTAATAAACCCAAATCCTTTTTCTTTGTTGAACCATTTTACTGTCCCTTTTAACATTACAAAAACCTCCAAGAATATTTTTATCCGTCTTGTTATTGTATATTTTTTACAGCTAACTGACAGATAGTTTGATTATACTCCCAGATTAAAATATATGCAACTGTTTTTTACTAAACTGTTGTGATTTCTTTTTCTTTTACTGCAAGAAGTGCATCTATATCTTTTATAGTTTTGTCTGTTAATTTTTGAACTTCATCTTCGTATTTTTTCAGTTCATCTTCTGTAATCTCTTCATCTTTTTGAAGTTTTCTAAGAGCATTGTTGATATCTTTTCTGATATTTCTGACTGCTACTTTTCCCTCTTCAGCTTCTTTTTTAGCAAGTTTTACATATTCTTTTCTTCTGTCAGCTGTAAGTTCAGGAACCATTAATCTTATTACTCTACCGTCATTGTTTGGAGTAAGCCCTACATTTGAAGCCATAATAGCTTTTTCTATTACAGGAATTACAGACTTATCCCATGGGTCGATTACAAGTAATCTAGGCTCCGGAGCTGATACTGTTCCCACTTGATTTAAAGGCATTAAAGAACCATACTGCTCAACTTTTATTCCATCAAGCATAGTAACACTTGCTCTTCCTGCTCTGATAGAAGTAAATTTGTGTCTTGTAGCTTCTATCGCTTTTGCCATTTTGTCTTTACAATCATTCATTAAAATTTCTACGCTCATGCTTTCCTCCTGAAAAAATTTTTTATATAACTTTAGTTCCTATGCACTCGCATTCTCCAAGAACTACTTTTTTAATATTTCCTTCTACCAGAGAGTTAAATACAATAAGAGGCAGTTTATTATCTCTGCAAAGAGATATAGCTGCTGCATCCATAACTTTCAAGTCTTTGTTTAAAACTTCGCTGTATGTAACTGTGTCATATTTTACTGCATCACAATATTTTACAGGATCTTTATCATAAATTCCGTCAACTTTAGTTGCTTTTATTACTACATCTGCATTTATTTCAATCGCTCTTAAAACTGCTGCTGTATCAGTTGTAAAATATGGATTTCCTGTTCCTGCTCCAAATATTACAACTCTTCCTTTTTCAAGGTGTCTCTCAGCTCTTCTTCTGATGTACGGCTCTGCAATCTGAGGCATTTCAATAGCTGTAAGAACTCTTGTAGGCACTCCAAGTTTTTCAATAGAATTTTGAAGAGCAAGAGAGTTTATTACAGTTGCAAGCATTCCCATATGATCTCCTGTTACTCTGTCCATTCCTTGAGCTTCTCCCGAAAGTCCTCTGAAGATATTTCCTCCTCCGATAACTATTCCTACTTCCACTCCCATATCAACTATTTCTTTTATCTGTCTCGCATATGAGCTTATTACTTCAGAAGATATTCCAAACTCCTGATCTCCCATCAAAGCTTCTCCGCTAAGTTTTAATAATATTCTCTTGTATACAGGTGTCATTTTTCCTCCTATTATCCTTAAAAAAATAGGGATGCAGGCTGCATCCCCAATATTGTTTTCTCTTAGAAGTATTATCCTTTGATTTGAGCTGCAACTTCTGCTGCGAAATCTTCTACTTTTTTCTCAATTCCGTCTCCAACTTTAAATCTTGTGAAAGATAGAACTGTCATATCTCCTGCAAATTTAGCAACTGTTTCTTTATCTTCTGCTTTAACATAGATTTGGTCTACTAAACAGTTTTCTTCATAGAATTTTCTCATTTTTCCAACAAGAATGTTTTCTATAATTTTAGCTGGTTTTCCTTCCATTTCTAATTGTTTTCTTGCAATTTCTTTTTCATGCTCAAGAATTTCCGGAGTAACTTCTGCTGAGTTTAGGTAAGAAGGGTTCATAGCTGCAACGTGCATAGCTATTCCTTTAGCTCTTTCCAATCTTTCAGGAGTCATTTCAGCTGACATTTCAACTATAACTCCAAGTTTTCCTCCAAGGTGGTTGTAAGTAGTTACAAATCCAGTTGTAGTAACTTTCTGCATTCTTCTGATGTTCATGTTTTCTCCGATTTTTGCAATCAGAGCAACTAATTTTTCTTCTATTGTAGCACCATCTGCTAATTTAACAGCTTTTAATTCTTCTACAGTTGAAACTGGGTTGTTTAAAGCAGTTTCTACTAATAATTTTCCAAAGCTTTTAAATTCGTCATTTTTAGCAACGAAATCTGTTTCAGCATTGAATTCAATAACAACTGCTGTTTTGTGATCAGCTGTTACACCTTCAAATACTAATCCTTCAGCTGCAATTCTTCCAGCTTTTTTAACAGCTTTTGCCATACCTTTTTCTCTTAGGTAGTCAATAGCTTTGTCAAAGTTTCCTTCATTTTCTTGAAGTGCCTTTTTACAATCCATCATTCCGGCACCAGTCATCTCTCTAAGTTCTTTTACCATCTTAGCTGTGATTTCCATCTATATGTCCTCCTTATTTCCTTTTCGTTTAAGGAATTATTTTTCTAATTATTCAGCTGCTCCGTTTTCAGCTACTTCTTCAGTAACTTCTGTAGTTTCGTCAACAACTTTTTCTTCAGCACCTTGTTTACCTTCGATGATAGCATTAGCTACTAAAGTAGACATTAATTTTACTGATCTGATTGCGTCGTCGTTTGCAGGAATTGGGTAAGTAATTAAATCTGGATCTACGTTAGTGTCGATCATTGCAATTACTGGAATTCCTAAGTGGTCAGCTTCTGCTACTGCAAGAGCTTCTTTTTTAACGTCAACTACGAATAAAGCATCTGGGATTCTTGGCATATCTTGGATTCCAGATAAGTTTTTAGATAATTTTTCTAACTCTTTTCTTAAGTTAGCAGCTTCTTTTTTAGTGTAAGCTGTATCTAAAGTTCCGTCTTTATCCATTTTGTCTAATTCTTTTAATCTTGCTATTCTTCCTTTGATAGTTTCAAAGTTTGTAAGCATTCCTCCAAGCCATCTGTTGTTTACATAGAACATTCCAGATCTTTCAGCTTGGTCTTTCATAGCTTCCTGAGCTTGTTTTTTAGTTCCTACGAAAAGAACTGTTCCGCCTTGAGCAGCGATTTCTCTTACTACTTCATAAGCTTCCTCAATTTTTTTAAGTGATTTGTGTAAATCGATTACATGGATTCCGTTTCTTTCTGTGAAGATGTATTTTGCCATTTTTGGATTCCATCTTTTTGCTTGGTGTCCGAAGTGTACTCCAGACTCAAGTAATTGTTTCATTGTTACTACTGCCATTTTTTTCCTCCTGATATTTTTGGTTTTGCCCTCCACTGACCTCAAAACTAAACAACTTTTACAAGCACCCAGTTTAGAAATAGTCAGTGTGCATATTTTACAGCATTTCATTTTACCATTACACAAAAAAAATGTCAACAAAAAACCTTTGAATTAATTAGTTTTCTTAAATTTTTTGTGATATAATTTTATCAAAATCGATAACAAGGAGGAAAAATGCAGAATACACCCAATTCAAACAGAACACATATTATTTTTCTGGGAGCTGTAAATGCGGGAAAATCTTCTCTGCTTAACGCAGTTACTGAGCAGGAAATTTCCATCGTATCAAATATACAAGGAACAACTACAGATTCTGTAAAAAAAACTATGGAGCTTATCCCATTCGGGCCTGTACTTTTTATTGATACAGCAGGTTTTAACGATGATACAGAACTTGGAAAACTTAGAATAGAAAAAACATTAAAAGAAATAAAAAAATCTGATTTTGCAGTATATGTTGTTGACGGAAATAATTTTGATATAAATATATACAATGAACATATAGCACTTATGAAAAAATATAATCTGCCGTTTATAACTGCAGTAAATAAGTCAGACCTTCTTTCTGATGAAAAAAAAGAAGAATTAAAAAAAATTATAAAAGAGCCTTATTTTATTTCTGCCAAAGACAGAGAATCAATTCTTGATTTCAAAAAAATTCTTATTGAAAAGCTTGATATTCTTGAAGAAGAACCAAGTCTTTTAAAAGGTATTGTTGAATATGGGGATACTGTTGTTATGGTTGTTCCCATTGATTCTGAAGCTCCAAAAGGCAGACTTATTCTTCCTCAGGTTCAGATTTTGAGAGATGCTCTTGACAACGGAGTGAAAGTTATCGTTACAAGAGATACAGAACTTGCTTCTGTTTTGGAAGAAAATAAAAATATTAAACTTGTAATAACAGATTCTCAGGCATTTAAAACTGTGGATAAAATAGTTGCCGACAGATATCCTCTTACAAGTTTTTCAATACTTTTTGCCAGACAAAAAGGAGATTTGAACAAATTTATTGAGGGAATAGATATTATCAAAAATCTTAAAGAGGGAGCAGAAATTCTTATTGCCGAAACTTGCTCACACAATACATCTCACGAAGATATCGGACGGGTAAAAATACCTATGATGTTACAGAAAAAAACAGGAAAACATTTCCATTTTTCATTCTCTATGGGGAAAGATTTCCCTGATAATTTGGAAAAATTTGACTTGATTATTCACTGCGGCGGATGTATGATAACAAGAAAAACTATGGAAAACAGAATTGCCGAATGTGAAAATGCAGGAGTAAAAATTACAAACTACGGAATGATAATAGCTTATCTTACAGGAATTTTAGAAAAATCACTTGTTATATAGAAAAGGAAGAAAATATGAATAATAAGGTTGGAATTATTGGAGCTGGTCATGTGGGAAGCCACTGTGCCTATGCTATGTTAATGCAAGGAGTCTGCGATAAAATTATTTTTAATGATATAATTAAACAAAAAGCTGTTTCTCAAGCTTTGGATTGTATGGATACTCTTCCGTTTATTCCTCACAGAGCTGAAATAACAGCAGGAGAGCTTAAAGATATTGCTGAGTGTGATATCGTTGTTATTGCTGTAGGAGGTATTCAAGATGAAGACCGTATGGCAGAACTTTATTCTTCACACAATATTATAAAAGATATTGTTCCAAAAATTATGGAATATGGATTTAATGGAATTTTTATAGTAATTACAAATCCGGTTGATATTGTTACCTATATGGTTCAAAAATATTCAGGACTTCCTCACTGCCGTGTTATAGGAACTGGGACAGGACTTGATTCTGCAAGACTTCAAAGAATTTTAAGCATTGAAACAGGAATAAATCCTCAATCTATTCAAGCATGGGCTGTAGGAGAACACGGAAATTCGCAGGTACCTGTTTTCTCTTCTGCTTCCATAAATGGAAAACTTCTTACAGAACTTATAAAAGAAAATCCTGAAAAATTTTCGAATATAAACTTTAACAAAATAGAAGAAAAAGTTATCGGAGCAGGCTGGGAGATTTACAGAGGAAAAAATTCCACTGAATTTGGAATCGGATGTACCTGTGCAAAACTTGTAAAAACTATATTCCATGATGAAAAAACTGTTCTTCCATGTTCTGTATTTCTTAATGGAGAGTATAAAAATTCAGGGATATATACAGGAGTTCCTGCTGTCGTAGGAAAAAATGGAGTTGAATATACTGTAGAAATACCACTAGATGAAAAAGAACAAGAAAAATTTGATTTAAGCTGCAAAATTATAAAAGAGAATATAAAAAAATTAGAATTTTAAGGTTATAGGGGGGATTTTTAATGGATATTAAAAAAGTTCATATCTTTTATTTCAGTCCTACACACACTACAAAAACAACAGTACAAAATATAGGAAAAGGAATTAATCTTGAAACATATGATTATGATTTGACTTTCTCATGTAATAATATGAAAGATTACTCTTTTGGAAAAGAGGATTTGATAATTGTTGGAGTTCCTGTTTACGGCGGAAGAACTCCTGTTATTTCAAGAGAGATGATAAATAAAATCAAAGGAGAAGGGGCTCTTGCTGTGCCTGTGGCAGTTTACGGAAACAGAGCCTACGAAGATTGTCTTTTGGAACTAAAAAATATCTTAAAAGAAAATGGATTTATGTGCATTGCAGGGGGAGCATTTTTGGGAGAACACTCTTATACAAAAAAAGTTGCTGCAAACCGTCCTGACAAAGCTGATATTGAAAAAGCACAAGAGTTTGGAAAACTTATCAGGGAAAAACTTGAAAACAATTCTTACTCACATGATATTGAAGTAAAAGGTAATTTCCCATACAAAGCTGAAATGCCTGTATTCCCTATTGCTCCTGTACCAAATGAAAACTGTGTTGACTGCGGAAGCTGTGCCTCTGTATGTCCCACAGGTGCAATAAATATTGATAATCACAGAGATATCAACCCTGCAAAATGTATAAAATGTTTTGCTTGTGTAAGAGCTTGTCGTTTTGAAGGAAGAGGTTTTGCAGGAAATCCTCTTGCCGATAAAATCAAATTCCTTGAAACAAAATGTGCCGACAGAAAAGAACCTGAAATATTTATTTAGATTATAAAAGGAGCAGAAATTATCTGCTCTTTTTATTCTATTTCTGTAAATGCCAAGTCAACTATTTTCAGTCCGTCAACTCCTGCACTTACAATTCCCCCTGCATATCCTGCTCCTTCACCGATTGGGTAAAGTCCCTTTATATTTACCGATTCCCCTTTTTCATTACGGGTAATTTTTACAGGTGCAGATGTTCTCGTTTCCGGAGCAATCAAGTTTGCTCTTTCAGAAACAAAGCCCTCATATCTTTTTCCCCAATAATTAAGTGCCATCTTCATATTTCTTGTGATAACCTCAGGGAAAAGTTTATTTAAATCATAAGAAGTTTTTTTCATTTCATAGCTTGTTTCTATCTCATGCTCTGTAACTTTTCCCTCTAAAAAATCAGGTACACTTTGGTACAATGCCCCATAATTTTTTACAAGTTCAAAAGTTTTTCTCTCAAGTTCCTCTTGAAATTTCATTCCTGAAAAAAGTTCATCTCCAAACTCATTTTCTTTTATTCCCACAACAAGAGCTGAATTTGAAAATCTTCCGTTTCTGTCAGAATAGCTCATTCCATTAACAAGAGTCCCTCCTTTTTCAGAAGCAGCATTTACAATCACTCCTCCCGGACACATACAGAATGAAAAAATTCCTCTTTCTTCATCTTTATTATTGTATGTAAGACTGTATGTAGCAGCTCCTAGATTTTTATTTCCTGCAAATTTTCCATATTGCATTCTGTCAACATCAGATCTTGGATGTTCTATTCTCGCTCCTACAGCGAAAGCTTTATTTTCCATAAACACTCCGTTTTTATGAAGCATTCTGTAAGTATCCCTTGAAGAATGTCCTATGGCAAGAACTATTTTTTTTACAGGAAGATTTTCTATCTCATTTTTGTTATTTCTTATTACAGCTCCCTGTACAGCTCCGTTTTCTATAATTATATCCGTTAGAAGATTATTAAAATAAAATTTTCCTCCCAGAGAGATTATTTTTTCCCTTAAATTTTTTACAACAATCTTAAGAACATCTGTCCCAATATGAGGTTTGTAATCCCATAAGATTTCTTTTTGAGCTCCACATTCTACAAATTCCGAAAAAACTTTTTCAATATACTCGCTTTTTATTCTTGTATTTAATTTTCCGTCAGAATATGTTCCTGCTCCTCCCTCTCCAAACTGAATATTGGAATTTTCATTAAGTTCCCCTGTTTTTATAAAATTATCAACAGTTTTATCTCTTGAGTCCACATCTTCTCCCCTGTCAATAACAATAGGCTTATACCCGTATTCAGCAAGTCTCAATGCTGCAAAAAGTCCCGCAGGTCCTGTCCCCACTACAAGTACTTCCTCATCTTTATTTATAGGTTTTCTTTTTATTTTTTCAGTTTCTTTTACAAGAGAAATATTTTTAGTTTTTGACAAATCCATATCTTTTTTCAAAATCACTTCCACATTGTAAACGAATTTTATATCATTTTTCTTTCTGCTGTCAATGGATCTCTTAGTCCAGATAATTTTATCAATATTATCTTTTTTTACTCCCCTTTTAACTATCTCTTTCTCTATTTCTCTGCCCTGATTTTTTTCTATTGAAACTATTATATTATTCACATTTATTTTCAAAAATTATCACCTCAGAAAAATTATAACATATAAATATATATTTACGCATTTATTATATTATAATTTTTTATACAAACAAAAAGAGGTTCTGTATAAAGAACCTCCTTAATTTATATCTGTTATATAATCTTACTATACTAAAGCGATTATAGCTAACTCAGCAGAGTCACCTTTTCTAACAGAAGTTTTGATTATTCTAGTGTATCCACCGTTTCTTTCAGCATATCTTGCTGCTAAATCACCGAATACTTTAGCTACTGCTTCTTCATCTCTTAAGAAAGCAAAAGCTCTTCTTCTGTCAGCTAAAGATCCGTTTTTACCTAAAGTAATCATTCTTTCAGCAAATTTTCTAAGTTCTTTAGCTCTAGTAACTGTAGTTTCTATTCTTTCTTCTCTTACTAATGAGATTGTTAGGTTTTTAAGCATAGCCATTCTGTGGTCAGCTCTTCTTCCTAACTTTCTATATGATTTGTTGTGATTCATTAGTCAGTTTTCCTCCTTGTTCAATATTATTCAGAAAATTCATTCTGATTAAGGTCAAATCCTAATTCTTTCATTTTTTCAAGGATTTCATCAAGAGACTTTCTTCCAAGATTTTTTATCTTCAGAAGATCGTTTAAAGTAAGTTTTGCAAGTTGCCCTACTTCTTCGATTCCAGCTTTCTTTAAACAGTTGAATGAACGAACTGTTAAATCTAACTCTTCTATCTTAGTCTCTAACATATTGTCATCTTTAGTTGTGCTTTCTACTTCCTCTTCCTCTTCTTCCACTTCATCTCTTAAGTGTTCCATTCTGTTTCCTAAATCTAAGAATGGATTTAAGTAAAGTTTCAGAAGTTCAACTGAGTAAGAAACTGCATCTCTCATTGCAACGCTTCCGTCAGTCTCTATATCAAGGATAAGTTTATCAAAGTCTGTCATTCTACCAACCATTGTAGATTCAATAGAATAAGAAACTTTTCTAATTGGAGTGTATATAGCATCAATAGCTATATAGTCTACCGGCCAATCTTTTCTATCTATCTCTTCTGATACAATGAATCCCTCTCCAACATCTACCAAGAATTCAATATCCAATTCTCTTTCTGTTGTTATTGTACAGATTACTTGATCTGGGTTTACTATTTCTAGTCCAATATCAGGTATTATATCAGCAGCTGTTACTATCTTAGGTCCTTTGACAGAAAGAGTCATCTTTCTCTCTCCAGTTGATTCAGTTTTTACTACTATCTCTTTTATATTAAGGATAATGTCTGTAACAGGCTCTTTTATTCCTTCCATAACAGAGAATTCGCTTAAAACACCATCAATTCTTACACCTTTTATAGCTGCACCGGGTATAGATGAAAGAAGAACTCTTCTTAGAGCATTACCGATTGTATTTCCATAACCTCTGTATAAAGGTTCAATGATGTATTGCCCTTTAAATTCGTTTTCTTTTACTTCAGTAATGTTTATACCTCTTGCATGTTTTTCAATTTTTAACATTTGATCAACTCCTATTAAAAGGCTAATATTATTATCTAGAATATAACTCAACGATTAATGATTCGTCTAGATCGAAATCTAAGTCATCTTTAGTTGGGTTTTGAAGAATTTTTCCAGAGAAAGCAGCTTTGTCTAATTCCATCCATCCTGGAACATTAGCAGCTTCTACAGCTTCTTTTATAAGATCTAAGTTTTTAGAGTTTTCAAGGATAGAGATTACATCTCCAACTTTAACTCTGTAAGAAGCTATGTTAACTCTTCTTCCGTTTACTAAAACGTGTCCGTGAGAAACGATTTGTCTAGCTTGTCTTCTAGTTTTAGCAAATCCCATTCTGTAAACAACGTTTTCTAATCTTCTTTCTAAGTACTCAACAAGGTTAAGACCAGTTACACCGTCTTTTCTGTTTGCTTCCTCATAAAGTTTTCTGAATTGCTTTTCCATTACATTATATATAAATCTTGCTTTTTGTTTTTCTCTTAATTGTACTGCATATTCTGTAGGTTTTCTGTTTGCGTTTGGTCTGAATCCTCTTTTTGAAGTTTTGTTTACTCCTAAAACCATAGGCTCAATTCCAAGTGCTCTACATTTTTTTAATATAGGCTGTCTATTTCTTGCCATTTCTTAAATATTCCTCCTTCTTGTTAAAACTTTTTTATCTGCGATAATTTGCTCCCAAAAGGGTAAGATTACACTCTTCTTCTTTTTGGTGGTCTGCATCCGTTGTGTGGAACTGGAGTTACATCAGTTATTTTAGTAACTTCCAAACCTGCTGCTTGTAATGATCTTACACAAGCTTCTCTTCCTGAACCAGGTCCTTTCACTTTTACTTCCACTTTTTTCATTCCGTTTTCCATTGCAATGTTTGCTGCTTGTTCAGCTGCTATTTGAGCTGCGAACGGAGTTCCTTTTTTAGTTCCTTTGAATCCAGAAGTTCCTCCTGATTTCCAGCTAACTACTTTACCTTCTGTATCTGTGATAGCGATAATAGTGTTATTGAATGTTGAATGTATATGAGCAACTCCGCTAGGAATATTTTTTAATTTCTTTTTAATCTTAGCTACTTTCTTTTTAGCCAACTTAGCTACCTCCTCACTTAATTTATTACTCTTTACTCTACAATAAGCAAATAATCAAAACAAAGTTTTAATTATTATTTTTTAATCATTTTTTTAGGACCTTTTCTAGTTCTAGCATTAGTTTTAGTTTTTTGTCCTCTTACTGGAAGGTTCATTTTATGTCTTAACCCTCTGTAGCATCTGATGTCTAAAAGTCTTTTTATTGCAAGTCTAACTTCTTTTCTTAAGTCTCCTTCAACTTTTAAACCGTCAATGATTCCTCTGATTTTGTTTAATTCCTCTTCTGTTAAATCTTTTACTCTAGTATCAAAGTTAACTCCTGCTTGAGTTAAAATGTCTTGAGCAGTCTTTTTTCCGATTCCGTAGATGTAAGTTAAAGAGATTTCTACTCTCTTGTTTCTAGGTACGTCTACTCCAGCAATTCTAGCCAAATTATTTCCTCCTCTTCACAAAAATTTTATATATTCGCTGACATCTGTGGTCAGCCAACACTTTCTTCGACATGCCTTACATTAATATTGTAAGAACAGGCTCTACAGCTCTGCATGTCTTTACAGTACTTCCAATGTCAGTACTAAATTTGTTCCAGTAAAATAATCTTACCCTTGTACTTGTTTGTGTTTAGGGTTTTCACAGATTACTCTGATTTTCCCATGTCTTCTGATTACTTTACATTTGTCACAAATAGGTTTAATTGATGTTCTAACTTTCATCTCTACCTCCTTTTTGCGTGATGTAACATAAAACTACTTTTTCCTATACACTATTCTTCCTCTAGACAGGTCATAAGGTGAAATTTGAACTGTTACTTTATCTCCTGGAAGGATTTTAATGTAATTCATTCTCATTTTTCCTGAAATATGACCAAGTATAGTGTGCCCATTCTCTAAACTAACTTTAAACATCGCATTTGGAAGGGCCTCAAGAATAGTACCTTCTAATTCGATAACATCTTTTTTTGACATAACTCCTCCTACCGAACAGAAATTCATATCATAGTAACATATTTACCAAAAAAAGTCTATATTTTTTTTCATTTTTTTGAAAAAATTTTTAATCTTTTTTGCTAAGTACCAAAGGTTTTCCGTCAACAATAGCAATGGAATGCTCAAAATGTGCAGACTTCTTGCCGTCTTTTGTAACAACTGTCCATCCATCATCAAGCATATTTATTTTGTATGTTCCCACATTAACCATAGGCTCAATCGCAAGAACCATTCCATTTTCTATTTTAAGACCTCTTCCTCTTCTACCATAGTTTGCAACTATCGGATCTTCATGCATATCAAGACCTACTCCGTGTCCGGCATAATCTCTTACAACTGAAAATCCATTTTTTTCAACAAAGCTTTGAATAGCATGTCCGATATCTCCCAGTCTGTTTCCTGCAACAGCTGCTTCAATTCCAATATCTCTTGCTTTTTCTGTTACCTCAAGAAGTCTTCTGCTCTCCTCGTCAATCTCTCCCACAGGATAAGTTATGGCAGCATCTCCGTAATATCCATCAAGAATAGTTACTGTATCAACACTTACTATATCTCCCTCTTTTAAGATTACATTTTTGCTTGGTACTCCATGAACCACAGCCTCGTTTACAGAAATACAAGTACCTGCGGGAAAAGCTCCGTAAGGTCCGGGTACACCGATACACCCGGGAATTGCTCCCTGAGATCTGATGTAATCTTCCACTATCTGATTAATTTCATAAGTTGATATTCCCGGTTTAATATATGGAGGAAGTATATCTTCATACAGTCTTGCTATAATCTGATTTGCTTTTTTTATTCCCTCTATTTCCTGCATAGTTTTTATTACTGCTGGCATTATTTTTTCCTTTCTCTTCTAAAATTAACCTAAAATTTTGAATATCTCTTCAGTAATTTCGTTTATATCCTTAGTTCCGTCTAAATCAGCAAGAATTCCTCTTTCCATATAGAAATCAAATAAAGGTGCTGTCTGAGCATGATATTCTCCAAGTCTTTTTGTAACTGTTTCTGCTGTATCATCTTTTCTTTGGATAAGTTCTCCACCGCAAAGATCACATACTCCTTCAACTTTTGAAGGATTAAACTCAACATGGAAAGAAGCTCCGCAGTCTTTGCAGACTCTTCTTCCTGTTACTCTTCCTACGATTAATTCATCAGGAACATTTAAAGAGATAACTTTGTCAAGTTTTATATTCATCTCTTTCATTAATTCTTCAAGAGCTTCTGCTTGTGCAAGAGTTCTTGGGAACCCATCAAGGATAAATCCTTTTTTGCAGTCATCCATAGAAAGTCTTTCTTTTATAATTCCGATTATTGTAGAATCAGGAACAAGTTTTCCCGCTTCCATAAATTGTTTTGCTTCAAGCCCCATAGGTGTTCCTTCTTTAACAGCAGCTCTTAAAATATCTCCTGTTGAAATTTGAGGAATTCCATATCTGTCGATTATAAATTTAGCTTGAGTTCCTTTTCCTGCACCTGGTGCTCCAAATAGCATAATGTTCATAACATTCATCTCCTTAATATTTTTTATTTTTAATTATTTTTTATTTTACCACTATATTAACAATTTTTCCTGGAACAACTATTACTTTTGCAACAGTTTTACCTTCAATGTGTTTTTGTACATTTTCAACAGCAAGAGCCATTCTTTCAATATCCTCTTTTGAAGCTGTTCTCTCAACAGAGATTGAGCCTCTTACTTTTCCATTAACTTGAATTGCCATTGTAACTTCATCTGCTACAGTTAATTTTTCATCATATTCAGGCCAAGGAGCGTTGAATAAAAATCCTTTTTCTCCCATAGCTTCCCATAACTCATCACAGAAATGAGGCACAAACGGAGAAAGCATGATAACAATATTTCTTAAAACTTCTCCGAATACTTTTTGAGATTCTGAGCTTTCTTTATCTGTTCCAAGAACATTGCTTCTGAAATCATATACATCATTGATAAGTTCCATATTTCCTGCTATTGATGTATTAAAATGATAATTGTCTTCAATAGCTTCTGTTACTCTTTTTATAGTTTGGTGAAGTTTTCTTACAAGAGCTTTGTCCTCTTTTGAAAGTTTTGAATAATCAATAGGCTCATCCTTTATCATATCCACATTTTCAAGAACTACTCTCCATACTCTGTTTAAGAATCTTGAAGCTCCGGCAAGTCCGTTTTCGTTCCATTCAAGTTCTTTTTCAGGAGGAGCAGTGAACATTATAAATAATCTTGTTGTGTCAGCTCCATATTTTTTAATCATAACTTCAGGGTCAACACCGTTGTTTTTAGATTTTGACATCTTTTCAACTTTTATTACAAGCTCTTCTCCTGTTTCAAGTGAGTATGCCTTATCCCCTGCTGTTCTTACTTCATGAGCAAACAAGAATCTGTTTTCTTTTTCTGAATAGTATGATGGTCCTAATACCATTCCTTGAGTAAGCAGTCTTTTAAATGGCTCATTTGCTTTTAAAAGTCCCAAATCTCTAAGAACTTTTGTAAAGAATCTCGCATATAAAAGGTGCATTACGGCATGTTCAACCCCTCCTATATACTGGTCAACCGGTGTCCAAAGGTCAACTGCTTTTCCAAATGGAAGATCTAAATTTTTAGGGTCACAATATCTTAGGAAATACCAAGATGAATCTACAAATGTATCCATTGTATCTGTTTCTCTTCTTGCAGGTCCTCCGCAGATTGGACATACTGCATGTTTGTATTTTTCAGAAGTTTCAATAGGGTTTCCGTTTCCTGTGAACTCTACATCTTCAGGAAGCATTACAGGAAGATTTTCATCTTTTTCCATAACCATTCCGCATTTTTCACAGTAAAGAGCAGGAATAGGAGTTCCCCAGTATCTTTGTCTTGAAATTCCCCAATCTTTTAATCTGTATTTAACAGTTTTTTCTCCAACACCTTTTACTGTAACAAAATCAGCTATTTTTTCAAGAGCTTCTTTGGAATTCATTCCGTTAAACTCTCCTGAATTTGTCATTATTCCCTCTTCTGTCATAGCTGCTGTCATCTCGTCAGCGTTTATTATTATCTCTTCTTTTGTTTCTTTGTTGTATCCGTTTATAACAACTTTTCTTGGAAGATTATATTTTTTTGCAAAAGCAAAATCTCTGTCATCATGAGCCGGAACTGCCATTACTGCCCCTGTTCCATAGTTCATAAGTACATAATCCGCAGCCCAAAGCTGAACTTTATCTCCTGTTACAGGATTTATAACATGCCAGCCTGTAAACACTCCGTTCTTCTCTTTTCCCTCTGCTGTTCTCTCAATCATATCCATATTTCTCATATTATGAATTGCTTCTTTTATAGAAGGATTTACTTTTATTATTTCTTCAATAATAGGGTGTTCAGGTGCCACAACACAATAAGTTACTCCATGTATTGTATCTATTCTTGTTGTGAACATAGGAAGTTTTTCCCCTGTTTCAGCTACAGTGAACACTATTTCAGTTCCGAAAGATTTTCCTATCCAGTTTTTCTGCATTGCAAGAACTTTTTCAGGCCATCCTTCTCTTAGCTCTTCGTGCCCTGTAAGAAGTTCATCTGCATAGTTTGTAATTCTGAAGAACCACTGTTCCAAATCTTTTTGAATTACTTTAGTTTTTGAGTGTCTCCAACAATATCCGTCTTCAACTTGCTCGTTTGCAAGAACTGTCTGACAGTCAGGACACCAGTTTACAGTAGATTTCTTTTTGTAAACAAGTCCTTTTTCATACATTCTTTTGAATATCCATTGGTTCCATCTGTAATATTCAGGTGTATATGTTGCCACTTCTCTGTCCCAATCATAAGAAAGTCCCATAAGTTTAAGCTGTCTTCTCATGTTTTCTATATTTGATTTTGTCCAAGTTGCAGGATGTGCTCCGTGCTGAATAGCTGCATTTTCTGCTGGAAGTCCGAATGAGTCCCATCCCATTGGATGAAGCACATTATATCCTTTCATCTTTTTATACCTTGCTATAACATCACCTATTGTATAGTTTCTTGCATGTCCCACATGCAGATTTCCTGACGGATATGGCAGCATTTCCAGAACATAATAGTTTTCTTTTCCCTCTTCTTTATCATTCGTTTTGAAAAGATTTTCAGAGTTCCATTTTTTCTGCCATTTTTCTTCAACTTCTTTGAAGTTATATTCTCTCATTTTACACCTCTTTCGCTTCTTCAATTTATTTATTAATTTTTTATATTTTCTCCGTTTTGTTCTTTCAGCCAGTTTTTTACTTTTACTTTTATTCTCTGATAAGTATTATCCACAGTTTTTGTGGATTTCCCCATCATATCTACAATTTCTCCGTAACTGTATCCTTTTAAAAGATAGTTTAAAACTTCTTTTTCCATTCTGCTGAAATTTTTTTCCGAATATTTTTCAAACTCTTCCATAAGTTCCTTATAAAGATATATCTCCTCTGCATTGGGTGATTTTTCAACATAGATTATATTTTCTGTGTTTTTTTCGTCATCAGAGGGATAATTTGTATTGAGCATAAGATTTTTTTTGGAATTTGAATTTTTTATTGCTGTAAACACATGTCTTCTTATACACATAGCAACAAAAGTTTTAAAAGATGCATCCTTTTCAAAATCAAAACTTTTAATCCCTTTTAAAAATCCTATCATAGCTTCTTGAATAAGGTCTTCCCTGTCCCCGTCAGCCAGATAATAATTTTTTGCACCTGCATAAAGATACTTTTCATATTTCTTTAAAAGCATCTCAAAGCTTTCTTCATCGCCGTTTTTTGCTTTTATTACTGCTCTTATTTCTGCTGTATCCACGAAACTCTCCCCCTTTCAATAATCTAGTATATTGATTTTGCCACTTCTGAAAGTAGAATTCCCCCTGCTACAGATACATTCAATGAATTTATTTTTCCATGCATAGGTATTTTTATTAAAATATCGCAGTTGTCTTTTACTTTTTTTCTTATTCCGAATCCTTCGCTTCCAAGAACGATTACAGTTTTTTCGGGATATTTTTCCTCGTAATAAACTTTTGCTCCGTCCCCCTCAGCTCCGTAAATCCAATATCCTAATTTTTTCAAGTTATTAAGAGTATCTGTAATATTTGTTACTTTTACAATATCCACATACTCAATAGCTCCTGTTGAAGTTTTAACAACAGTTTCATTTATGTGCACAGAATTTCTTTCAGGAATAATTATCCCCAGAACTCCAAAAATCTCTGCACTTCTTATAAGTGCTCCAAAATTTCTTGGGTCTTGTACTCCGTCAAGAACAAGAATTATTCCTTTATCTTTCAAAGCTGCCTTTTCCAAAAATTCATTTACTTCCACATAATAGTCATAAGAATTTATATATGCTACAACTCCCTGAGAGTTATCCACTTTTTTCTTTATAAACTGCACTCTGATATTTCTTTCTGAAGCTTTTCTTTTTATAATATTTATTTTATCCTCTCTCAAGCCCTGAAATATTTCTATTTTTTCTATATTTTTTTCTTTGTTGTCCAGTACTTCCATTACCGGATTTATCCCGATTATTTTTTCCATTATATCTCCTCTTTTATTCTTTCTATATCTGCCCCGAGAGCCTGAAGTCTTACTTCAAGCTTTTCATATCCTCTATCCACATGATAAATTCTGTTTACCACACTTTCTCCCTCTGCTTTAAGGGCAGCCAGAACAAGAGAAGCTCCCGCTCTCAAATCACTTGCCATTACTTTGGCAGAAGAAAAACATTCTATTCCTTTAATAACAGCTACATTTCCCTCTGTTGAAATATTGCAGCCCATTCTGTTAAGTTCAGGTACGTGCATAAATCTGTTTTCAAATATTGTTTCCTTTATTTCGCTGCTTCCTTTTACAAGACACATAAGAGTCATCATAGGAGATTGTAAATCTGTTGGAAATCCGGGATGCGGCATTGTTGTAACTTTTACAGGCTGTAAATCTTTCAGTTCCGAAGTAACTCTGAAAAGCCCGTTTTCCATTTCATAAGTTACTCCCATTTCACGAAGCTTCATCAAAAAACTTTCCAAATGATGTTCATCCACACCTTTTACTCTGATATCTCCGTCATCAAACATCACAGCAGCTATAACAAATGTTCCTGCAACAATTCTGTCAGGCATTACTGAATATTCACAAGGGAAAAGTTTTTCCACACCTGTTATCTCAAGTCTGCCTCCTCCGATTCCTTCAATTTTTGCTCCCATTTTATTTAAAAAATTGCAAAGATCATCTATTTCAGGTTCTCTTGCTGCGTTTTCTATAATTGTAACACCCTCAGCCTTTACAGCAGCCATTATTATATTTTCAGTAGCTCCCACACTCGGAAAATCCAAAATTATTTTATTTCCTGTAAGTTTTGTTCCCTGCAGAACTTTTCCCTCAACATAACCATGGTCAATCTCTATCTCTACTCCCAAAGCTTCAAAACCTTTCAGATGCAGGTCAACAGGTCTTGCTCCTATTGCACACCCTCCGGGAAGAGATACTCTCGCTCTCCCGCAGTGAGCAAGCATTGGACCCATTACAAGAAAAGATGCTCTCATTTTTTTTACCAAATCATAAGAAGCTTCCAAACTTTTTAATCCGCTGTTCACTATTTTATAACTGTTTGTTCCCAGTTTTTCCACAGAAAGTCCCAGACTTTCCAAAAGTTTTATCAATGTTCTTATATCCATCAAATCAGGAACATTATTTAAAACATATGTTCCTCTTTCTATTAATGTCGCAATAAAAATAGGCAGAGCTGCATTTTTAGCTCCCTCTACCTCTAAAATTCCTTTTAGTTTTTTCCCACCTCTTATTCTAAAAGCTTCTACACTCATTCTTTTTGTTTTCCTTTCTTTTCAGCCTCGCATATAGGACATTTTTTCCCCAGCAGTCTGTCAAAAATATCCAGTTTGTCAAACCTTTCTGCATAGGCGGGAATTTTATCAAGCACCATTCTGTAATGTCTGCTGCACAGTTTTTCCCCCTCGTGCTTTGAAAATATTTCCGAAAGTCCCAAATCTTCATAGGGCTGACTTCTTTTTTCCAGTATCACATCTTTGTGTTCATTGTCAAATGTAAGGTTTGACACAACTACAAGCCCCACATCTCCCGCAAATGATAATCCGTCCACCAGTCTGTATTTTATTCCTATTTTTTCAGCTTCATCTATATATATTTTTATTTTTTTTAAAGGTATGCTCCTGCTTATTTTCAAAAGAACAGCGTCCTCTCTCTTCATAGCTGACACAACTTCTCTCAAAAGTTTTCCGTCAAGCTCTTGTTTTCTCACAGCAAGAATTATATTTTCTTTAAACTCCCCAAGGAAATAGTTCTTTTCTACTTGAACCTGCTGAAACTTTATCTTTGTTTTTTCTCTCTCATCAAATAGCTCCATTTTATACTATATCCCCTTGATAATAATCACATTTTTTTATAATAATTATAACATAAAACAAGAAACTTTAAAATAAAATTGGTTGCAACTTAGAAAAATGATATAATTTTATTGTCCAATCAGAAAAAAATAAAATTATGGAGCGTATTTTATGAAGAAAATTATTATACTTATATATCTGCTTATTACAGCTCTCTCTTTTGCAAAAGATGTGGAAATAAATTTTCACTTTGATATAGATTCGGGATTTATCTATTACAGCAATGCAGGAATTGACTCAATAGGAAATCTTACCACAATAGAATTTGACAAAAAAGATGTAAAAATAAATTTAAAAGACGGAGTATATATTTTTGGATTTTACGATAATAAGGACAGATATCTTTTCAGAAAATTATACATAACAAACAACAGGGATTTTAATATATTTTTTGTTCCCAGAAAAAGTATAGCTGTAACAGGAACTGTTTTTGAAAAAAATCACCCTTTAAAAAATGTAAAATTTACTTTTGCTGACAGTGTGGGACGGGAATACCCTATTATGTCAGATAATGAGGGAAAATATTCTCTTATGCTTCCCCCTGAAAAATACACTGTTATGAGTTCACAATTTGGTTATGAAGTAAAAAATAATGAAAACTATTTTGATTTTTCACAACCTGACAAATCCTATATTATCCCTGTGGATTTTGTAAAATCTGTAGGAAAAATAAAAGGAAAAGTTTTGAGTGATAAAAATACTCCTGTACAAAAAGCAAAAATTTTTATCTCAAATAATAAAAAAGAAAAAATTATCTATACTGATATTCACGGAAATTTTTCAACCTCTCTTGATGAGGGAATAACTTCCATGAAAATTTCAAAGGAGGGGTTTTCTCCCACAGCCTTTATTGACAAATTTACAAGATCAGATACTACAAAGCTTCATAAATTTATTTTGAGAAAAAAAACTTACTTCATATCAGGAGCTGTCATAAATGATGTTCTTCCAATAAAAAATCATGAAATTTATCTTTTCCTGATAAACGGAGCTCTACTTGATAAAACGACCACAAACGAAAACGGAAATTTTAAATTTTTGAATATTGATAAAGAAAGGGTATATATCTATATCCCTGAAACTGAAAATTATAAGGAATATAAATCAGAGTTAATCACTCTTGAAGAGAGCAGAACTAATAATGTTATTACTCTTGAGAAAAAATAAAAAAAGGGAATTTTATTTTATTTTTGTATAAAATCATAAACTACACAATTAATCAAAAAACCTAATGTATCATGTTTAAAGGAAGTTTTTTATATACATAGCCTTCTGTATTTTTGGAATCACTTACAACGCAACCAGTTTCTTTTTATGCAAAAATGCCGAGAAGATTTCTCCTCTCGGCATTTTCTGCATTTTATTTAAAGTGAGTTTAATTATTTAGAAAGGTTGTAGAATACATCGATACCTTTGTATTGAGCCATATCTCCTAATTCTTCTTCAATTCTTAATAATTGGTTGTATTTAGCCATTCTGTCTGTTCTTGAAGTAGAACCAGTTTTGATTTGTCCTGCGTTTGTTGCAACAGCTATGTCAGCTATTGTAGCATCTTCAGTTTCTCCAGATCTGTGAGAAACAACTGCAGTCATTCCTGCTCTCTTAGCCATTTCAATAGCATCTAAAGTTTCAGTTAAAGATCCGATTTGGTTAAGTTTAATTAGGATAGAGTTAGCTGCTTTTAACTCGATTCCTTTTTTAAGTCTTTCAGTGTTAGTTACGAATAAGTCGTCTCCAACTAATTGAACTTTATCTCCAAGTCTAGCTGTTAATAATTGCCAACCAGCCCAGTCGTCTTCTCCCAATCCATCTTCAATTGATTTGATTGGATATTTTTCTACAAGTCCTGCATACCATTCAACCATTTCTTCAGAAGTTCTAGTAACTCCTCCTTCTCTTTCAAAATGGTATTCGAATTTTCCAGGTGCTACTTCTTTACAGAATTCACTTGATGCAGCGTCCATTGCGAAAGTTATATCTTTTCCTGGTTCGTATCCGGCTTTTTTGATAGCTTCAACCATAAGGTCTAAAGCTCCTTCAGTTCCGTTTATTTTAGCAGGAGCATATCCACCTTCGTTTCCTACGTTAGTAGAATCTCCGTTTGCTTTTAATAATTTTCCTAAGTGGTGGAATACTTCACATCCCATTCTCATAGCTTCCATGAAGTTAGAAGCTCCAACTGGTTGGATCATGAATTCTTGTACGTCAACTGCAGAGTCAGCGTGAGATCCTCCGTTTAGAATGTTCATCATAGGTAGAGGTAATTCAGTAGTGTTTACTCCTCCTAAGTATTTGTATAATGGCATTCCTAAAGCTTCAGCTGCTGCTTTTGCCACTGCAAGAGAAACACCTAATATAGCGTTTGCTCCTAATCTTCCTTTATTTGGAGTTCCGTCTAAAGCGATCATAGTTTTATCGATTCTTACTTGATCTAAAGCGTCCATTCCTAAGATAGCTTCTTTGATTTCAGTGTTTACATTTTTAACAGCTGTTAAAACACCTTTTCCTAAGTATCTTGATTTGTCATTATCTCTTAATTCTACTGCTTCGTAAGCTCCTGTAGATGCTCCAGACGGAACAGCTGCTCTTCCTTTAGCTCCGCACTCCAATACTACATCTACTTCAACAGTAGGGTTACCTCTTGAGTCAAGTATTTCTCTGGCGATTACATCAATAATTCTTGTCATTGCTCTTTTCCTCCTGATTTTGCTGATAAACAGCATATTATTTTTTAAATTTAATTATTTTTTTATTTTCTTTCTAAACAATATTATATCTCATTTTTGGTTTTTATACCAATTTGTTTTGTATATTCTTATTATTTTATTTTTATAACTTTCATTGTGTTAGTTGTTCCTTGAACATATACCTGCTCTCCACAAGTTACCACAATGATATCTCCTGATTTTACAAGTCCTGATTTTACAGCTTCATCTTCAGCTTGTTTGAAGAATCTGTCAAGAGTTGCAGGTTTTGCAGCTGCTACTGATATAACTCCTCTGCTTAGAAGTAATTGATTTGCAGTTGTTTCAGAGTTAGTAAGAGCAAGTATTCTTGCAGTAGGGAAGTATTTTCTTAAACTTTTTGCTGCTCTTCCTGTTCCTGTTCCAACAACAATTAATTTTGCTTCAAGAGCTTCTGCAACATCAACTGTTCCTTTTGCAACAGCTTCTGTTATTGTCTGCTCTTCTTCAGTTTCAAAATCAACATTTGTATAAATTAATGGGTCTGTTTTTTCTGCTATTCTTGCCATAACTTTTACAGCTTCAACAGGATATTTTCCTTTTGCAGTTTCTCCTGAAAGCATTACAGCATCTGTTCCGTCGATGATTGCGTTTGCAACGTCGTTAGCTTCTGCTCTTGTAGGTCTAGGGTTTTTAATCATAGAATCCAGCATTTGAGTAGCTGTGATAACTGGTTTTCCAGCTGCGTTACATTTTTCTATCATCATTTTTTGAGCAAACGGAACTTCTTCAACAGGAATTTCTACTCCAAGGTCTCCTCTTGCAACCATTACACCGTCTGTAACTTCAAGAATTTCGTCAAAATTGTTTAATCCTTCTTGGTTTTCTATTTTAGAAATTATTTTTATGCTTTCTCCACCGTTTTCATCAAGAACTTTTCTTACTGCTAAAACATCATCAGCTTTTCTGATGAAAGAAGCAGCTACGAAATCTATTCCCTGCTCACAACCGAATTTAAGGTCATTAATATCTTTTTCAGCAAGAGCCGGTAAATTTACAGAAACACCTGGAAGATTAATTCCTTTGTTTTCTCCTAAATCTCCATTATTTTTAACAACACATCTTACTTCTTTATCTGTAACTTCTTTAACTTCCATTGCGATAAGTCCGTCATCAACAAGAACTGTATCTCCTGCTTTAAGGTCTGAAGTTAATCCTTCATAAGTAACTGCAACTATTTTATTGTTTCCGATTACAGTTTTATCAGTAGTGAATGTGAAATCTTGTCCTGCAACAAGAGAAACATCATTTCCCCCTTCAAGTTTTATAGTTCTGATTTCAGGTCCTTTAGTATCAAGAAGGATTGCTGCTCTCATTCCTGTTTCAGATATTACATCTCTCAGGTTGCTTATTCTTCTTCCGTGTTCTTCATAATCTCCGTGTGAGAAATTTAATCTCATTACATTCATTCCTGCTTCAAGAAGTTGTTTTAATACTTCTTTTGATTCTGTTTTTGGTCCAATCGTACAAACAATCTTAGTCTTTTTCACAAAAATCACCTCAAATAATTTATTTTAAATATTTTACACAACAACTTTTTTTAATTTTCAAACCAAAATAAGCTTAATTTTTTATTTTTCCACTGTCTTAATTTTAAACAATAAAACAAATATTGTCAATTTTTATCCTGAACTATTTTTTATCTTTTTTGGCTATATTTATGAACAATTATTGACATTTTATTTTTATATTAATATTGACGGTTTTTAAAGAAAATTAGTTGCAAAAAATAAAAAAGGCAACACAGAATAAACCGTGCTGTCTTTTTTATTTATAAAAATCCTTTATATTCCTTCATTACCAGGTGAGCGTCTATCTGTTGAACTGTATCCAGACCTTATTTATAAAAAAAATGATTGTGAAAGTGGAGCAGAATGCTTC
>UQXM01000003.1 GCA_900545035.1 uncultured Fusobacterium sp.
GCTTTTGTGGTTGCTCCGGAAAAACCTATTGAAATAGATAAATTTGAAAAAAATAGAATATAAACTTGATACAATGGTATTGGAAGTTACTCCGGAAAAAGTTATTCATGCAATTAACAGCAAAGACGGATATATGATGATAGAAGCGAAAGCAATCGTTCTTGCTATGGGATGCAGAGAGAGAACAAGAGGGGCTATTGCAATTCCGGGAGAAAGACCTGCTGGAATATTTACAGCCGGAACAGCTCAAAGATTTATAAATATGGAAGGATATATGGTAGGTAAAAAAGTTCTTATTCTTGGTTCGGGAGATATAGGACTTATTATGGCGAGAAGAATGACTCTTGAAGGAGCAGAAGTAAAAGCCGTTGTTGAACTTATGCCGTTTTCTGGAGGGCTTGCAAGAAATATTGCCCAATGTCTTAACGACTATAATATTCCATTATATTTAAGCCATACAGTAGTAGATATTCAAGGAAAAGAAAGACTTGAAAAAGTTGTAATAGCGAAAGTAGATGAAAACAGAAGACCTATTCCGGGAACAGAGATAGAATATGAGTGCGACACTCTTCTTCTTTCTGTGGGACTTATTCCAGAAAATGATATTTCAAGAAAAACAGGTGTTGAGATGGACAGAAGAACAAACGGACCTGTTGTAAATGAAATGATGGAAACAAGTATTTCAGGAATTTTTGCCTGTGGAAATGTTGTCCATGTCCATGACCTTGTAGACTTTGTAAGTGCCGAAGCAAGAAGAGCCGGAAAAGCTGCGGCAAAATATGTAAAAAATCAAGTAAAAGAGGGAGAATACAAAACTATCAAGAATGGTTTTGGTATAACATATACAGTTCCTCAAAAATTCAGAATTGAAAATGTGGAAAATAATCTTGAAGTATTTATGAGAGTAAATAATATTTATAAAAATATGAAGCTTCAGATAAAAGACGGAGATAAAGTAATTGTAAGCTTGAAAAAACCTCATCTTGCTCCGGGAGAAATGGAAAAAGTAATAATTCCTAATAAAATTTTACAGAATATTGCAGGAAATGAAATTGTAATAGAACTTGCAGGAGGGGACGAATAATGAAAAAAGAGATGATATGTATAGTATGTCCAATGGGATGTCATCTTTCTGTTGATACAGAAACTTTGGAAGTAACAGGAAATACTTGTCCCAGAGGAGAAAAATATGGAAAAGAAGAACTTACTTGTCCAAAAAGAGTGATTACTTCCACAGTGAAAATTACAGGGGGTATTCATAAAAGAGTTCCTGTAAAAACAAATGATTCTATTCCAAAAGAACTTAATTTTAAATGTATGGAATTGTTAAACAATATAGAACTTAAATCTCCGGTAAAAAGAGGAGATGTAGTAATAAAAAATGTGCTTGGTACAGGAGCAGATGTAGTAGTTTGTCGTGATATGTAAGAATACAGAGATTTAGCTTTTTACCCGAAAATTTATAAATATACCTGTGAAAATAGGAGGGAATTATTCCCTCCTATTTTCTGTTATAAAAATATCTCTTGACAATCTGTTATAATATTTATACAATATGTAAAAAATAAAAAAAGGGAGAGTTAAATGGAAATATTAAAACATCTTAATGAAGAGTACAACACAATTTTCAATGATTTGAAAAATCTTAATGAATATATTTATAAAAATCCTGAATTGGGAAGAAAAGAATTTAAAGCCTGTGAAGCTCACAAAAATTTATTAAAAAAATATGGTTTTAAAATTACGGAAAATTATATAGGTATAGAGACAGCTTATCTTGCGGAATATGATTCGGGAAAAGAAGGAGCAAAAATTGCATATATGGCTGAATACGATGCTCTTCCCGAGATAGGACACGGATGCGGACATAATCTTTTGGGAACAGCCAGTATAGGCGCAGGAATACTTTTAAAAGAATATGCAGATATATATGGAGGAAAAGTTTTTGTATACGGAACTCCGGCAGAAGAAACTTTTGGAGCAAAAGTGGATATGGCAGAAGCAGGGTGTTTTGACGAAATTGATGCAGCTATGCTTTCACATCCAACAGGAAAAAGTCACGAAAGAAGCGGGACATCACAAGCTATGCAGGCATTAAGATTTACTTTCAGAGGAAAAACAGCTCACGCAGCAGGAGATCCATATAACGGAATAAATGCTCTTGACGGGGTTATCCAGTTTTTTAACAGTGTAAATGCTTTGAGGCAGCAGACAAAAGAATCGTCAAGAATACACGGAATAATTTCAAACGGAGGACAGGCAGCAAATATTATTCCTGATTTGGCGGCAGCAGATTTTTATGTGAGAGAAGCTGTAACAAAAGATATGTTTGCTTTGAGTGAGAGAGTGAAAAACTGTGCAAAAGGGGCGGCTCTTGCTACAGGAACAACTCTTGAAATAGAAAATTACGAATATACTTTCAAACATCTTGTAACAAATGAAACTTTATCGGAAGCATATGTAAAAAATCTTAATCTTCAGGGGATAACAGATATTCCTGTATCTAAGCCGTCAGGTTCGAGCGACTGCGGAGATGTGAGTCATCATTGTCCTGTAATACATTCATATTTTCCAATTTCAAAATGTGAGCTGACAGGACACAGCACAGAATTTGCAGAAGCCACTGTTTCGGAAGAGGGATATAAAGGGCTGAAAGAAGCTGTTCTTGCTCTTACAATGACAGGAAGAGATGTTTTATCAGACAAAGAACTTCTGAAAAAAATAAAAGCTGAATTTGAAGAGATGAAAAAAGATTTGGAATAATTAAAAATAAATTGGAATAAGATTTTTTAAATATATAAATTTTTAAGGAGGAAATATTATGAGAAAAATTTTGGTTACATTTTTATCACTTATTTTATTTGTTTTCAGTTTCGGAGAAAAGAAACTTTATGTGGGAACAAATGCAGAATTTAAACCATATGAATATCTTGAGGGTGATAAGATTGTGGGATTTGATATTGAGCTTATGGAAGCTATGGCAGCAGAGATGGGATATACAGTTAAATGGAACAACATGACTTTTGACGGACTTCTTCCTGCTCTTCAAATGGGAAAAGTTGATGCTGTAATAGCAGGAATGTCTCCTACAGCAGAGAGAAAAAAAGCAGTGGATTTTTCAAAACCTTATCTTAATTTCCAGACAGGTCATTCTGTTATAGTAAGAACAGATGAAAAAGAAATTGTTAAAAATGAAGATTTAAAAGGAAAAATTGTAGGAGTTCAGCTTGGAACTAAACAGGAAGATTTGGCAAAAGGTTTTGGGGCTGAAATTGTAAGATATGATTCATTTACAGGTTCTCTTCTTGCTCTAAAACAAAGTAAAGTTCAGGCTGTTGTTTTAGATGAACAGTCAGCGGGAAAATATTTGAAAACAATGGAAGGAGTAAAAATAACCGATACTATTTATGACTCTGACCCCGGAGAATCTATTGCTGTTAAAAAAGGAAATACAAAACTTGTGGAAGAACTGAATACGGCATTTGATAAAGTTGTGGAAAGCGGAAAATATTACGAAATTCTTAAAAAATATTTCCCTGAAAAAGCAGCAGAAATGAAATTGCAATAATAAATCAAGGCAGGATTTTTAAGTCCTGCCTTAAATTTTATTAGTATCAATTATTCACATTTTGAATATCCGCAGTTTCTGCATGTGAAACATCCGCCTGTAACTTCAAGTTCTGCTCCGCATTCAGGACAGATTGGATTTTTAAAATCTGATTGTTTTACAGTGTATTCTTTTTCTTCTTCTGTAATTATTTTTTCAGCAGCTTCTTTATAATTTGTAAGCCCCATCTCTTTTTCAAATTTTTTCAAAATATTAAGAATTGCAGTAGGGCAAGTTCCGCCTTGACTGAGTTCCTGTCCCTTGCTTCTTGCGACAGCAAAAGATGTACATCCGCTGACACCGGCAATGGCTTTTTCAAGCATGAAAAGATTTCCTCCCAGTCTTAAAATTCCTGACATATATATTGCCACAGCCTGAATATTTTTTTCACATCCTCCTGTTCCGCTTCTTATAACATAGATATCTTGAATACATTTTTCGCTAGGAGAATATCCTATCATAACTTTTAATTTTCCGCAGCCGATAAGCATTTTTTCAGGATAATATATTGTATCTTCGGCAATAGGTTTTAGCTCTCCTCTTTTTATTTCATTTGCTTTTTTTGCAATATCATCGACTGTCTTTTCTTCTTTTTTAGGCTCAACAGTAAGAATTCCCTCTCTTGCACATCCTGAACGATAAACTGTCATACCTTTCAGTCCTCTTTTCCATGCTTCAATATAAAGATTTCTGACTTCTTCAACGGAAGCTTTGTTAATAAGATTAATAGTGGAAGAGATACTTGCGTCTATTCTGTTCTGCCATACTCCCTGCATTTTTACCCTGTCCATTGGGTCAAGATTTTGTGCAGAGATAAAATAATCAGGAAGTTCTTCCTGAGAGGAAAGCCCATGTTCTTCCATATATTTTTTTGCAATAGGGATAAATACTTCATAATATTTATCTTCTCCGTGAAGGCTTTCTGTTTTTCTTGTGTATGAGAAAGCAAAGTTAGGCTCAATACCTGTGCTTATCTCAAGCATAGTTCCGATAGACCCTGTCGGTGCGATTGTAAGAAGCTGTGAATTTCTAAGTCCGTATTCCTCTATCATTTTGTAAGTGTCTTCATCTGCATTTTCCAAAAGGAAAGGAGATTTCAATATACATTCTTTTTTGTATGCAGGATATGTTCCAAACTCTTTTGCAAGAGAAGCACTTTGTTTTAGAGCGTTATTTATGATAACTTTTGCTATTTTATCACAAAACTCAAGAGATTCAGGAGAACCGTATTTTATTTCCATTTTAATTAACAAATCTCCAAGTCCTAAAATACCAAGTCCTATCTGACGCCATTGTCTTACAGATTCTCTCTGCTCTTCAAGAGGATGAAGTTTCAGTCCCTCATCAAGCACATCATTAAGAGCTTTTATGGATTTTTGAACAACAGAAGCTAGTCTTTCAAAATCAAAAGTTTTGTCTTCTTTTACAAAAGACGGCAGAATAAGAGAACCCAACAGACAGCTTCCTCCTGCAGGAAGAGGCTCTTCTGCACAAGGATTTGTTCCTGCATAGGAAAACTCTTTGTCTTCACTTAAAAGGTTCCAATTTGATATTCTGTCCCAGAAAAGTATTCCCGGCTCGGCATAATTCCAGTTCTGTCTTGCCAGTTCCGTAAAGAGTTTTGCAGCATCAATCTCTTTTTTATAAATCTCTCCTGTGTCCTCCACATGAAATTCGGTAACTATTTTTTCATTGTGAAGTACAGCTTCCATAAATTTCTTGTCAACTCTTACAGAAATATTTGCTTTTTGTATTTTATTAAGGTCTGATTTTATTTTTATAAAATCTTCAACATCAGGGTGATTGATATCAATGGATATCATAAGAGCTCCTCTTCTTCCTTTCTGTCCGATTATATCAGTGGTAAGATTATAAAGCTCCATAAAAGACACAGCTCCTGTGGTGTATTTGGCAGCATTGTTTACGGCAGTTCCTTTTGGTCTTAATTTAGAAATATCTACACCGCAACCTCCTCCGTAAGAGTATGTTTTTGCCAATTTTTTGGCAGTTTCAAAAATAGATTCCAGATTGTCCTCAGGAGGAGCAACCACATAGCAGTTTGAGTAAGTAACTTTTCTTCCAAGTTTGCAAAGTCCTCTGTTTGATAAAATTCTTCCAGCAAAAATAAATTCTTTGTTAAGAATCATATCTTCCACTTCTTTGTCTCCGCCGGAAATTCTTGTCAGCCATTGGGCAAAATTTTCTCCGTCATATTTATATTTTTTCGACCAGATATCAAATCCGAGTTTGTTTTCAGCTCCGAGCCAAGTGATAATATCCATTGAAAAACCTCCCCAGTATTTTTTTAATTGTTATTATTATTGTATCACAATATTTAGTAGAGTAAAGACCTAAAAAATGTTTTCTATTACTATATATTGTTTTATCAGTAATTCAGAAAGTATATAAAAAATATATTTGAAAAATAAAAAAATAATAAATAATTTTTATTTTTTGAAAATATAATGTAAAATATATTATTAGAAAATATATCGGAGGATTTTATGAGAACAATAAATTTTGAAGATTTATATAAATTGAAAAGTTACATATTAATAGATGCCAGAAGTCCGAAAGAATTTCAGGATTCTCCAATTCCCGGAGCTGTAAATATTCCTGCACTTCTTGATGAGGAGAGAGCGGAAGTTGGAACAGCTTATGTGAGAGAATCTACAGAAAAAGCAAAGCAGATAGGGATAGAAAAAATTTCCAAAAGGCTTCCAGAGATTTTTATGCAGATAAATGAATTATCGAAAAAATATGACAAACTTGTTTTCTACTGTGCAAGAGGAGGAATGAGAAGTTCATCTCTGGAAGCTATTTTTTATGCACTTAAATATAAAACTCTGAAACTTGAGGGAGGATATAAAGCATATAGAAATTATATAATGAAAGACCTTGATGAAAAAAATAAAAATATTACTTATGTGGTGCTTCATGGAAGAACAGGAGTGGGAAAAACAAAGATTCTTGAAAAATTGGCAGAGAGAGGATATTCTGTCATGGATTTGGAAAAAATGGCAGATCATAAAGGTTCTTTTTTTGGGGGACTGTGTGAAGCAGAAAAACAGAGCCAAAAAAGACTGGAATCTGAAATTTATCAATGCCTTGCAGGAAACAAAACAGGATATGTTCTTGTAGAGAGCGAAAGCAAGAGAATAGGAGATGTTTATCTGCCGGAAACTGTTCATGAATCTATTCTTAATGGCTGCCACTTAATGATTGACACATCTATGGAAAACAGAGTAAAAATAATTATGGAAGATTATGCAGGAGCAAGCATTGAAGAACTTCAAGCCTGTCTTGACAAAGTGGGAAGATATATCAGCAGAGAGAGATATGAAAAATACAGCGGACTTTTAAAAGAGGGAAAATTGGCAGAGCTTAGTGAAATATTAATGGAAAAATATTATGACCCTCTTTATGATCAAAGTATAAATAAATATACTTATGAAGAAGAAATTTTTTACAACACTGTTGATGAAGCAGCAGACAGGACAGCAGAATTTCTTATAAAAAAAGGTTTTGTAAAATCTGAATAAATATAAATAAAAGAGGACATTAGAGAATGTAAATAACTTTGTGTATTTATCATCTCTTGATTATTGATTTTTAATTTGTTTTGAAGACTGAAAGGTTTTTAGTTTCCTTTCAGTCTTTCTTCATAATATTTTATTGTCAATCGTCCTTTTATCAAATACCAATTTCGTCTAATCTGTTTTTTTCTGCTAAATTAATTGTTGATAAATAAAGTAATTTTATTAAAATTGTGTTTGTTAGAAAAATATTTTAATTGTTTCTGAAAATCCTGTTAATCTATTATAGGCTTAAATTCACTGTTTTTATTGTGTGGAGTATCAAATTTTATTTCTCTAAAAGAAGATTTAACTTTTTTTAAAATACCTATTTTTGAAACTATCATTACTTTTTTCGTATTTTTCATATTCTAATTGAGTATCTACTTATGTTTCAAGCAATTTTTACATAAATTGCTTATTTTATTTGTTGTTTGCGAGTGTTATAGCATAGTCTATTGCATTTATAAGGCTAAGCTCATTTGCTTTTCCAGTTCCAGCTTGGTCAAAAGCTGTTCCATGATCTACAGATGTTCTAATTATAGGAAGTCCTAAAGTTATGTTAACTCCTGCTACTGCTTCCCATTTCTTTTCTTTTTGATTGTAAACAAAACCTACTAATTTTAAAGGTATATGTCCTTGGTCATGGTACATGGCAACTACTATATCATACCATCCACCACGAGCTTTTGAAAATATAGTGTCAGGAGGAATAGGACCTTCTACCTTAATATTTTCTCCTTGAGCTTTTTCTATTGCTGGAATAATTTCGTCTATTTCTTCTGTACCAAATAGGCCATTTTCTCCGCAATGTGGATTAAGTCCTGCTACTCCTATTTTTGGATTTTCAATACCTAATTTTTTACATGCTTCATCTGCTATTTTTATAACTTCATAAACTCTTTCCTTTTTACATCTGTCACATGCTTCTCTTAAAGATACATGAGTACTTACATGCACAACTCTTAAATTTTCATGAGCAAGCATCATAGTATATTTTTTAGTGCCAGTATAGTGAGCATATATTTCTGTATGACCAGAAAAGTGATGTCCAGCAACATTTATTGCTTCTTTATTAAGAGCATTTGTAACAGTTGCATCTATTTCATTATTCATAGCAAGTTCTATAACTTTTTTTACATATTGAAAAGCTGCATTTCCTGCTGCAGAAGAAACTTTTCCAAGTTCTAAATTATTAACATTTACAAGATCCATATCATAAACATCTATTGTTCCATATTTAAAAAGAGCATCAGAAATTTTAGAAATAGAATTAATTTTTAGATCATTAAGTCCTGTGTATTCTTTTGCTTTTTCTATAACAGAAAAATCTCCAACTATTATAGGTCTGCATTTTTCATAAATTTCTTTTTTATTTAATGCTCTTAAAGAGATTTCAGGGCCGATGCTTACAGGGTCCCCCATAGTTATTCCTATTATAGGAAGTCTTTCCATTTTTTCCCTCCAAAACTATTATTTTTTATGTTTTGTATTATATTTATATACAAATGTTACTAGAGCAGGTACTAAGAAAGCTGTTAAAATAGTGGATGCAGCGACTTGAGCTGTAGCTATTTTAGCAACATCCATAAGTCTTGGGTCCATTGCAGCTATTGCCATTGGTGTTGCAACAGCATTTCCTGATGTACTTGATATAGCAGCTCCTGCAATTCCACTTCCACCTGTTACTTTATCAGATATAATATTAAAGAATCCACCAATAAATACAGTCATAAGTCCTAAAAGAATTCCAGGAAGTCCAGCTCTAATAAGCATTGATAAGTTTATTCCACATCCTAAACCAAATGCAAAGAATGGGATCATCACTCCTCCAGCTTTGGCTAAGAATTCTTTCATATCAGGGTCAAGGTTTCCTATAACAGCTCCAAGTATAATAGGAATTACAGCACCTATTAAGATAGAGAATGGTATTGCAGCTACTCCAGCAGTTCCAAGAGCAATCATTGTTAAGAATGGTCCGTCGTTTAAAGAAATAATTGCTGTAGCCCCAGTATCAGTAACATCTCCAAACTCTCCTGTAAGAGCTGCATAAAGTCCCCCATTACTATTTGTCATTGCTGATATGATAGCAAGTGAAGAAAGTCCAAATAGACCATTAGGTCCTAAAAATTTACTAACAGCTATACCAATAATAGCTCCTATTAAGAATTTAGAAATAGTGATTACACTACCTTTTTTTATAACTTGAGGTGCCGCTTTTAAGTTTATTTCAGCTCCCATACATACTAAAAAAACTGCTAATATAGGCATTGCTCCCCTTGCTAGGTTTGTAGTAAAACTTCCTATATCTAAAAGTTGTGGACAAAATGTATTCATTATTGCTCCTATAATTAAAGGAATTACCATCATTCCTCCAGGAACTTTTTCTATTGTCGCTTTTATTTTCATAATTTTCCCTCCTTTTAATTCTTGTGTTTTCTAATGAACTTTATAATTTCTTCAATGATATTTTCTTCTCCAAATCCACCAGCTTTTGTAATTATATTAAAATTTTGATATTTACAAATAACTCTGGCAAAAACCACTCCTGAAGATATTTCTTTTATTGGAATAATTGAAGTACACTCTAAAGCATTAAGTATTCCCATTAAAGTATCCCCACCAAAAACAATTAAATTTTGAACTTCATTCTTAATAACAAGTTCTTTAATTAATTTTCCTGTATTTCTAGAAATATTTTTTGTCAGTGTTTCCATTTTTATATTATTTTCTTTGGTATATTTGATAGCATCTTCTATTACTCTGTCGCTGTTTGATGTTCTTATTAATAAATATTTATTTTTTGCAATTTTCTCACTTAAAAAATTTTTATCATCTAAAAAATCCGAGTTATTACTATAATTATCTGAAGTTATATGGCTAAATTCTAAAGTTACTGAAGGAAAGCCTTTTTCTTGAGCATGTTTACATTGTCTTAAAGATGTAGCATTAACACTACCACAGACGAATAGAATATCTTCAGTTTTAATATCTATATCAAGATGTGCTTCTTTATTTGCTAAATGTTCTGCAAGTATTTCAGCAAATCCTGCACTTCCAGCAGTATAAGTAAGTAAATTTTTATTAAAAAGTTCTTCCTGTATTTGAAGCATATCTTCTTTTGATGTAGAGTCAAATAAATAGACCTTATTTCCAGAGTACTCTAAAGTATCTTTAAAATGTTCAATTATATTAAGATCTGTATTTTTTCTTAAGATATCAGGAATATAATCGTCTGTTATAGGGTTTAAAATATCTTTCGCAAAAGCTGTTTCAGTTATCTTTTGCCCATTTACATATAAAATACCATCTTTCACAATTCTTTTGCTATCAGGAAAAGCAGGAACAAGAGCTAAAGCCCTTGTTCCTAATCCTTCCATAAAACCTTCTATTTCTTTTCCAACATTTCCCCTAAAAGTTGAGTCTATTTTCTTATAGAAGTATTTGATAAAACTATTTTTAAACTTCTCAGTAATAGATTTTATCAGTTTTTTAGCTTCATTTCCATCAATATGCCTACTTTCTGTATCAATAACTACAGCTTCTATATTTTTAGGGATGGATGATAACTCAAATTGTAAATCAGTAATAACTAATGTGGGAATGTTCTTTTTTGTAAATTGCACTCCTGTATCAAGTGAACCTGTTAAGTCATCTGCTATAATAACAAATTTGAGCATAATTTCTTCTCCTTTTTTAGAATGTTGGAGCTATTTTATAAATACAGAATTCTCTGTGTTTTAAGGCTTCTGCTTTAGTTATTTTTCCGTTACATACTTCTATTATTTCATCAAATAGTTTTTCTCCCATTTCTTGGATTGTTTTATGTCCAGAAACTATTTCAGAAACATCAAAGTCTATATTATCTTCCATATTTTTATATGTGAATGCATTTCCTGTTAATTTAATAACTGGTGCTATTGGGTTTCCTGTTGGAGTTCCTCTTCCAGTTGTAAATATTACTACTTGAGCTCCTCCTGCAACCATTCCTGTTATAGATTCTATATCTTGTCCTGGAGTATCCATTATATATAATCCTTTTCCTGAAGGAATTTCAGCATAATCAAGTACTCCTTGGAATGGAGCAGTTCCAGATTTATGGATACATCCTAAAGATTTTTCTTCTATTGATGTTAATCCTCCTTCAATGTTTCCTGGAGTAGGTTGTCCACCTCTTATATCTTCTCCTAAAGCCATAGCTCTTTTTTCACATCCTCTAACAAGATCTAAAATGTCTTGAGAAACTTTTTCATTTATTCCTCTTCTAGCAACAACATGTTCTGCACCTATAAATTCTGTTGTTTCAGAAAGAATAGAAGTTCCTCCAAGTGCTACGAGTTTATCAGAAGCAACTCCGCAAGTAGGGTTTGAAGCAAGTCCTGAAGTTGTATCTGATCCTCCGCATTCCATTCCTAGAATTAGGTCTGTAATGTCACATTCTACTTTTGGAGTTAAAGATAGTTCTTGAACAAATCTTCTTGCTATTGAAACTCCTTTAGCAAATGCTTTCAATGTTCCACCTTCACCTTGGATAGTAATTACTTCAACAGGTTTTCCTGTTTTTTTGATTTCGTTATATACTTCTAAAGGTTCTGTTCCTTCACATCCTAGTCCAACTACAACAACAGCTCCTACATTTGGGTGAATTCCTGTATTTACTACTGTTTTTAATGTAAGTCTTGCATCTGCTCCTAATTGACAGCATCCAAAAGTATTGTTAATATGAGTTGTTCCTTCAACTGCATTAGCAATATCTGCTGCTAATTTGTTTGAACAAACACTTGTTGCTAATATTAATACATAGTTTCTAATTCCAACTTTACCATCAGGTCTTTTATATCCCATAAATTTCATAATTAATTCCTCCGTTTTTAGTTAGTTTTTTATTAAAAGATAGTTATTTTTAATTATTCGTGAGTTTTGTCTCCTCTTCCTCTGTCACTTTCAACATTATGTACATGAACATGCTCTCCTATAGTAATATCCCTAGTAGTTGTTCCAATACTTTCTCCGTATTTTAAAACATGTTCTCCTTTTGCTATATCTTTAATAGCAAATTTGTGTCCAAATTTTACATCATCTTTTAATGTTACTTCTAAAACTTTTTCTCCAATAAACATTGTTGCAACTTGACCTTTTTTTAAATCTATTGTTGCTACTGCTACTGAATCTTTTGGTGTGATAACAACTGCTTGTTTTTCCATATCTATCCTCCCTAGAACTTTATTTATTGCTTATGGTGTTATATAATAGCAAATATTGTGCCATAAAAAATTATTTTATAATAAAAGCAAATATAATATTTTAAAAAATATGGTTTACTTTCTTGAAAATTTTATATACAATATATGCTGTAAAATACTTAAGTATTTTACATATTTAAGACGGAAGGTATTGATAAATATTTTTATGTATTTATCATACAAGATTTTAATGAAAGAGAAAATTTGTCTTATTGCACCGTATAAAGATTTATTATTTTTTACAGAAAATAATAGTACAGAAGAATATAATAATTTAATAGTTAAAAAGTATGCTTCTTTGTCTGAGGTCATTAATATAGGAAAAGAATTTCAAGAACAAGGAGGAGAAATTGTTATTACAAGAGGAGGATCTGCAAAGCTTCTAAAAGATAATACTTCTTTATTTGTTGTGGATATTGAAATTTCAAGCTATGAAATTATAAAGACTCTTCAACAAATAAAAGACAAGAAAAGTCCTTTGGGAATTGTAGGATATAAAAATGCTGTATATAAATGTGCATACCTTGCAAGAATTTTAGGATTTGGAGAAACATATGAAATTATGTATGACCAAGAATCAAGTTATGATGAATATATAAAAGACTTGGAAGACTTAATTTATAATAAAAAAGTAACAAGTTTTATTGGAGATACAGTTTTATTAAATACTTTAGAAAAGAAAAGATATTATATAGATTATTATTTAATAAAATCAGAAGATAACTCAATATATCGTGCTTATAAAAAAGCTGTTAAATTTTTAGAGTATAAAAAGCAAGAAGAAAAAAAGAATTTGTATTTTGACCTTATTGTTAGCAATGTTGATTGCGGATTAATTTTAACTTCTTTAAATGGAAATTTAAAGGAAATTAATAAAATAGCAAAAAATCTTTTGAATATTAAATTTGCAGAAACTAGATCCATATTTATACTTTTTCCTGAATTAGAAAATTTGACAAAGAATATTAAAAAGGAATCATTATTAGATATTAATGGTGAACAAGTTCTTGTCACTTTTTCTTTGTTAGAAAAGGAAAAAATGAAGTATTGCCTATTTATTCTTAGAAGAGTTACTAATATAGAAAGATTAGCAAGAGCACCATTAGAAAATAAAAATAAAGCTAAATATACTTGGAACGATATTATTACAAATGATAAAAAATTTAAGGAAGTAATTGAAATTGCAAAAGTTTATTCGCAAACAGATGAAAATATTTTAATAACTGGTGAAAGTGGAACAGGGAAAGAATTACTCGCTCAAAGTATTCATAATCAAAGCTATAGAAGAAATTTTCCTTTTATTGCTTTTAACTGTGCTAATATAGCAGAAACTCTTATTGAAAGTGAGCTTTTTGGATATGAAGAGGGAGCATTTACAGGGGCAAATAAAAAAGGGAAAAAAGGTCTTTTTGAACTTGCTGACAATGGTACAATTTTTCTTGATGAAATATCTGAAATCCCTTATCATTTACAGAGTAAATTTTTAAGAGTTTTAGAAGAAAAAAGTTTTAGAAGAGTTGGTGGTGAAGAAAATATATCTGTAAATATACGGATAATAGCTGCTTCTAATAAGAATTTAAAAGATTTAATAGCAGAAGAAAAATTTAGAAAAGATTTATATTATAGATTAAATGTTCTAGAAATAAGAACAGTTCCTTTGAGAGATAGAAAAAAAGATATTCTTCTTATAGGGGAATTTTTCTTAAAAAGAGAATTATTAAATTATCCAAAATATTCTATAGATGATTTTAAAGATATTTTGATTAAGATTTCTGAATTTAACTTTTCAGGAAATGTAAGAGAACTGAAGAATCTTTTAAAGAGAATAGTAATTTTAAAGACAATGCTGAAATTATCTAATGATAAAATATTATCGCAATTTAAAATAAAAGAAAACATAGAAGTTAATACAGAGTTTTCTAATATGACTTTGTATGAAATAGAAAAAAATATTATATTAAAAACTTTACAAGAAGAAAATGGAAATAAGGCGAAGGCATCTATAAGACTTGGTATTGATAGGGGAAAAATTGATAGAATTTTAAAAAAGTAATTTTAATTAAAAAGTGTAAAAGATTTTCTATATCTTTATTATCAAAAAAGCTTATTAAATATAAAGAAAGACTGAAAGGCTTTTAACCTTTCAGTCTTTAAAATAAATTAAAAATTATTTCTCAAGAGTAGGTTCGATATGACCGTAATTTCCATTTCTTTTTCTGTAAATAACATTCATCTCTTCAGTATCGCAGTTAAAGAATACATAGAAATCTTTTCCCAAAGCTTCCATTTGAAGAATAGCTTCTTCAAGATTCATAGGTTTTGCTTCGAGAGCAACTTTTACAACTTTTTTAGTTGCTTCCGCTGATACTGTATTAGTAACAGGATCGAATTTAAAAGTTCTGTGAGATATTACATCTTTGTTGTCTCTTAATTTTTCTTTATGTTTTTTTATTTGTCCTTCAAGAATATTTGCAGCTTTATCTATTGCCACATATAAGTCATTTTCTGTGGCGACTGCTTTTAATATATTTCCATTAGCATTAGCTATTACTTCCGCTGTATGAGAAGGTCCTTTTTTAAGTTTTACTGCTGAAAGAGTAACTGTTATATCTCCAAGATTATCGAAATATTTGTCCAGTTTCTCCATTTTTTTAACTGCATAATCATTAATAGGGTCTGTTATTACTAAATGTCTTCCAAATACTGTAATTTTCATAAACATCACTCCTCTGTAAAATATTGTCCGATTGATTGGATAATATTTCTTGTGTTACTTATATATTCTCCACTCGAGGCAAATTTCCTTTTTTTTGATTAAAAAATTTTTTAAATTTTTTGCATATTATATTTTTATTGTTTATAAATCCTTGTAAAAAAAGATATTATGAAATAAATATTTTTGAAAAAATTTTTAAATTTTTTTTATTTTTTAATCTTCCAAAGAAAGTTTTCCTCCTTTTAAATAATACTTTTTGTCAGTAATATTTGAAAGCTCTCTTGAGTGGGTAACAACTATTATTGTTTGTTTCTTTTTGACGCTTATTTTCTTAAAAAGGTTATGAATATTATTGCTCGTTTCTTCATCAAGATTTCCTGTAGGCTCGTCAGCCAAAAGAATTTTGGGATTATTTATAAGAGCTCTGGAAATTGCGGCTCTCTGCTTTTCTCCTCCTGAGAGCTGACTTGGTTTATGATGAAATCTTTTTTCCAGTCCGACCTCTCTTAAAAGTTCTTTTGCTCTTTCCTCAATCTCTTTTTTGTTTTTAGGATTTTTAAGGAGAGCGGGAAGCATTACATTTTCAAGAGCGGTAAATTCAGGCAGAAGATAATGAAACTGGAAAACAAATCCAAGCTCATTATTTTTTATTTCATCAATATGTTTTGTATTGCTTCTGTCAATTTTTTTTCCGTTGATTATGATATCTCCGCTGTCTATGTTGTCAAGCATTCCGATAACATTTAAAAGAGTGGATTTTCCTGAACCTGATTTTCCCAGAATAGAGATAAACTCTCCCTCTTCTACGATTAAATCCAAATCTTTTAATATATGAATATTTTCAGTTTTTCCTTTGTATATTTTATTGATTTTTTTTAGTTCCAGAGCAGTATTATTCATGTCTTAATGCCTCCATTGTTTCCATTTTTCCTGCTCTGTATGCAGGAAATACACTTGAAAGAAAAATAATTATAATATTTACAAAAATTATTGTAATAATTTCTTTTCCTGAAAGTTCCACAGGAATTTTTGTCAAATAATATATACTTGTTATTCCGGCAATGGAATAATTTTCCACATACCAAAGTATTCCAAGTGAAAGGAGAGTACCTGCAAATATTCCTATTCCTCCCAAAGTCATTCCTTCAAGAAGAAATATTCTCATTATGGTTTTTTTGGGAAAGCCCATTGCTCTCATAATTCCGATGTCTTTTATTTTTTCTCTTACAAGCATATTCATAATAACCCACACAACAAATCCGGCTATTACAACAATCAAAGAAAATACTATTATCATAACAGTTTTTTCAAGAGCAAGAGCTGACAGAAGATTTCTGTTCTGTTCTCCCCATGTTCTGCTCATATATCCATATTTGTCAAAAATTTTATCAGCTGTTTGTTCTGCTTTGTAGGGATCGGCAAGAGTAAGTTCAAGACTTGTAACTTCATCTCCCATATACATCAGATATTGTGCTGTTGCAAGAGGAATAATTACCATATTCACATCATAATCATAATATCCGCTTTCAAACACTCCTCCGATTTCAAGAGGAAGTTCCTGATTTTCCGCTGAAACAAGAGTGATTTTATCTCCTATATCTGCTCCAAGCTGATTGAAAAGTTCTTTTCCAATAAGGATAGTATTTTTCTTTTCCGTATTTATAGAGCCATAGACAATTTTTTTCTGAAGCTCGAGTCCTTTTGAGGCTCTTTCAAAATCAAGCCCATCCACTTTTACTCCGGAAACATGAGTGCCAAATGTTCCTATATATTTTATAATCCCTTGTGTTGCCACTTTTGGAATTACACTTTTCACTCCCTCGATTTTTTCAAGTTTTTCTATGGCTGACTTGTAATTTTCCTCATCTCTTTGCAAATCGGATATTGTAATATGACTTCCCAATGAAAGAATACTGTTTATCATATTTTTATCCAGTCCGTTTGCAATTCCTATTGAAACCATAAGAACTGTTATACCTATGGTAATTCCCAAAATTCCTATAAGACTTTGTTTTTTCTTTTCCAGTATATGTTTTTTTGCTATAAAAAATTCAAGCATATTATTTTTCCTGCTCTTTTAAACTTTCTTTGTAAGCTTCCACAGCGTCCCAACCATTTATTCTAAGGAAAAGTTGTCCTGTTTTTGGGTCTATAAGCAGTCCGTGAACTGCTACATCTTTCGGCATAAGAGGATGGTTTCTTACTTTTTCGACACTTTCAATAAGAGATATCTCCACAGAATCAAATCCATAAAGCCATTTGTTTACTTTTATTCCTGCATTACTCAAAGTATCGATAGTATTTTTTGAAATACCTCTGTCTATCATTTTTTGTATAGTTTTGCTTGGATCGATTCCGCTCATACCGCAGTGGAAATGTCCAACGATATATACTTCTTTGACATCAAACTCATAAACACATACTATAATACTTCTCATGGCACTTCCGAAAGGATGAACAATTACTCCTCCGGCGTTTTTTATAAATTTTGCATCTCCGTTTCTCACATTCATTGCTTTTGGCAGAAGCTCAGTAAGTCTTGTATCCATACATGATACTACAACCATTTTTTTGTCAGGATACTTTGTTGTATCAAATGCTTCGTAATCTTTGTTTTCCACAAATTTTTTGTTAAAACTAAGTATTTCTTCCAGATTCTTATTTTTCTCTGTCAATTTAAACACCTGCCTTTATTTTATTTCTTCTCTCTCTGGTATTAATATTACTTTAATAAAGTTATTTTTGTCAATCATTTTTTCAAAGAAAGGAATTAAGTTTTTCTCTGTCATTTTTGTTTCAAAATCAAGAGGTGTATAGGGCTCAAAATCGTCTCCTCTTTTTATTTTTTCTGTAAGATATGCATTCCACCAGCTGTTTTGTTTTTGGCTGTTTTCATACACAAGTTTGTAATTTTTAACAACGCTTTCAAGGGAAGATTTTTTAATCTCTCCATTTATAAGTTTCACAACTTCTTTTTTTACAGCTTCTGTTATTTTGTCGGCTCTTTTTGGGTCTGTGGCAAATTTTATTTGAAGATATCCGTTTTCGTTTTTGCTTATAAATATTTTCGGCGAAATTCCGTATACTCCTCCAAGTTTTTCTCTCACTTCATCAATGAGATTTATTCTTAATATATCTTCAAAAGTTTGTGCCATATAGCTGTTTTCTTGCGAATATGATACTTTCAGCGGATAGAAAAGGGACACTTTTACTTTTTTGTCAATTCCCTTTGTTACAGTTTCATTTATTATTCCCTGTGGATATTTTATATCAAGGAATTGTTTTTGGGAAATTCTGTTTTCTGTATTTTCTGCAGGAAGAGAAGCAAAATATTTTGTCAGGATATTTTCTGCTTCTTTTTCGCTGACAGCTCCCAAAATTATTCCTTTATATCCTGAAAAATCAGAAAATTTATTTTTATATTCTTCCAGTATTTTTTGTTCATTTATTTTTTCTAAGTCAGCAGATGTAATTATTTTTTTTCTTAAATTATTTTTGAACAGAATTTCTGTTATTTTATCTGAATAAACAGCATCAGGAGAATTTTTTCTGTTTTCCAGAGCCTCTTTTGTATTAATCATTACAGTATTAAAAAGTTTTGATGAAAATTTAGGCTCTTTTATCATATATGTAAAACAGTCAAGAGCTGTTTCCAAATCTTTGTGATTTGAAACTATCACTGCTCCCTGTTCAAAAGTGTCTATATATGTTCCGGCAGAAAATTCTTTTCCTTTCATAAAATTGTCCAGATTTTCATAAGTTATATTTCCTACTCCTGAATTATCTGTGATATCAGAGGCAAACAGTGAATTAAGATACATTTCTTCGCTGTTATTGAGACTTCCCTCTCTTTTGAAAAGTTTGATATATATTTTATCTTTTTCAAAATCTGTTTGTTTGTATAGAAATTCTATTCCGTTTGAAAGTTTAATTTTTTTATAATTTTTAAACTCTTTTATTTCTGTGATGTTTCCCGGTATTATTTCGGGCTTTTCAAGTATAAGATTAAAATTTTTGTTTTCTTTTTTTGCAATTTCTGTGTTTCTTGCAGAAGCAATTATATTTGCAAATTCTGTTTTGTCAGGGACTGATATACTTTTTTCATCAGGAACAAAAAGAATAGATACAAGCTTATCGTTGTAAAATTTTTCTGCTGTAATCTGAATATCTTTTGGGGTAATATTTTTTGAAAGTTCATTGTAATATTTCAGATTATCATCAGAGTCTGCAAAAATATCATTATTTAGAAATACTTTTCTCACAGCAGGAATAATATTTTCATTTTCTTCACTGCTTCTGTTTCTTACAGCATCTTCAAACATACTTTTCAGATTTTCTTTTTCAAGATTAAGTTCTTCAACAGACACACCGTTTACTGCCATATCTTTTATTATTCTCACAGCAGAAGATATTCCCTCCGGAATTTTATTTTTGTTTATCACAGCATACAAAGTGTTAAGTCTGTCTTTTGAAAGTTCCCAGCTGTAATATCCTCCTTCATAAATAAAATTGTTTCCTGATTTGATTTCTTCGTTTACTTTGTTTGAAAGAAGCAGTCTGAAAAGAAGATTTTTATAAAAATCTTCTGCTTTTTGGTTTTCGTCAGTAAAAGAATAGTCTTCTCTTCCTGTTATTTCCAAAAGAACATATGTAAGTTCTTTATCCTTGAATATTGTGTATCTGTTGTCAAGTTCCTTTACTCTGTATTCTTCTCTTTGTGTGAAAATTCTTGTTTCATTATAGTCAAAATATTTTGTTATAATTTCCTGTGCGTATTTTGTATCGATATCTCCAACCATTACAACAGCCATATTTTTGGGATGATACCATTTGTCGTAATAATTTTTCAGAACCTCTCTTTTTGTTCCTGCAATGATATCCATATCTCCTATTGGAAATCTTTTTCCGTATCTTGAACCATCAAAAAGTTCTTTTTGAAAAACTTTTGTTATTCTGTCTGAAAGTCCTTGTCCCAGACGCCACTCCTCTTTTACAATATCTTTTTCGCTGTCTATATCTTCCTGCTTAAAAGTAGGTTTTAAAGTCATTTCTTTTAAAACTTCCACACCTTTTTCAAATTGTTCTTTGTTATCTGTAGGAAGTTGTATTTTATATACTGTTTCGTCAAAACCTGTATGAGCATTCAAATCTCCGCCGAAATTCAGCCCGATTGACTGATAATATTTTACTACTTCATTTCTGCTGTACTTTTCAGTTCCGTTAAAGCAGAGATGTTCAATGAGATGAGCCATTCCCAGCTGATTATCATCTTCCTGAAGAGAACCGGCTTTTACCAGAACATTTACAGATACTCTGTTTTCCGGCATTTTATTCGGATATATATAGTATGTCATTCCGTTTGAAAGTTTTCCGATAATAAGTTCTTTGGAATTTTCCACTTTTATCTGTGCTGATACCAAAAGTGTTATTACAAAAAACATCAGAAAAAATATTTTTTTTCTTAAATTCATTTTTTCTCCTCCGATTTTCTGATAGCAGATTTATTTTGTTCAATTAATTTTATCACAATTTTGATGTTTAAAAAAGGATTATGTGGTATACTTATAAAGTCAGAAAATTTAAAAAATATCAGGAGGAAAAATTTGAAGATTTTTAAGAAAAAATATCTTTTTATATCAGCAGTATTTATTTTTTCAATGTTTTTTATGTCGTGCAGAAATGAAAATGTAGGAAAGGCAGAAATTATTCCTGTACAGGCTGAAACAGCAGAGCCGGAACCACCGAAAGAATTTTTATACACAACAGCTCTTAAAACATCAGTTCTTGATTCTTATGAAACAAAAAAAATCACTGATGTATTGAAGAAGAATACCAGACTTTTAGTTGATGAAAGAAAAGATGTGGAAATTATTGATATAAATGCAGAAAAAAAACAAGATAAAACTTCTGTTCCAAAACCTGTGAAAAAAGAAAAGCCTTTTGTGAATGATGATGAAAAAGTAAATATTATTTTTTCAGAACAGAATGAAAAAGGACAGGCAGAAGTGAAAGTAACAGAAAACAATGAACCTAAAAAATATGAAAAATGGGTACATGTGAAATACAGAAAAGATTTAAAAGAAAAAGAGGGCTGGATATTGGAAAAATATCTGACATCTGATGCACATAAGATGCTTCCTGCTTCATGGGACGGACTTCAGCTGAAAGATTTTCCGGCAAAAACAGAGTTTTCGGATAATCCCAAAATAGATGTAAAAGGGATATATCTTACAGTTTATTCTGCTTCGTCAGAGAAAAAAATGGATGCACTTATTCAGCTTGCCAAAGAATCTGAAATCAATGCCTTTGTAATAGATGTAAAAGATGATGGGGGGCAACTTCTGTTTAAAATGGACGACAGCATTTTAAAATATAATCCGAAGGCTTTTTCAAAAGTATATATTAAAGATATGGAAAAATTTATGAAAAAGCTGAAAGATAATAATATTTATACAATGCAAGAATAGTATCCTTTAAAGATCCTGTTTATGCAAAACAAAATCCTGATAAAGCCATTATCGAAAAGAAAACAGGAAAACCTTTTATGAATAAGGACGGAATTATCTGGGTATCTCCTCACGATAAAAATCTGTGGGAATACAATGTGGCTGTTGCAAAAGAAGCAGCAAAAGCAGGATTTAACGAAATACAGTTTGACTATGTGAGATTTCCTGCTTCAAATGGTGGAAAACTTGATGCATATCTGGATTACAGAAATCCTGAAAAAGATTCAAAACCTGTAACAATTCAAAAATATTTGAAATATGCGTGGGAGGAACTTACTCCGCATCATGTGTATATAAATGCAGATATTTATGGACAGATAGGGACTTTCCAAGATGACATGGGACTTGGGCAGTACTGGGAAGCGATAAGCGGATATGTTCATTATATTTCTCCTATGATGTATCCGAGCCATTATATAAACGGAGCTTATGGAATACCCGTTCCAGATGCTGCTCCATACAAGACAATATATTATTCAACTCTTGATTCAATAAACAGAAATGAAAATATAGACAACGGTGCAGAAATCAGACCATGGATACAAGATTTTACGGCTAAATGGGTAAAAGGACATATTACTTACGATACAAAAACTGTAAAAGAACAAATAAAAGCTCTTGAAGATTTGGGAATACATCAGTATCTTTTATGGAGTCCAAGCAACAGATATCATGTGGAGAAAAATAATAAATAGAAATTTATTTTATACTCGTATTTTATTCACTGAAACAGAACATATAAAAAAAAGAGAGGCGTTCTCTCTTTTTTTTATTTTAATCTTATGTTTTTTATGATATAATTAATTCTGACTTATAGAACGGAGTTGATTTTTTGGAAGGAATTATTAATGTCAATAAGCCCAAAGGGATAACATCTTTTGATGTAATAAGAAAATTGAGAAAGATTTTATCAACAAGAAAAATAGGACATACAGGTACTCTTGACCCTATGGCAACAGGTGTTCTTCTTGTGTGTGTGGGAAAAGCCACAAAACTTGCACAGGATATAGAAGCCTCTTCAAAAGAGTATACTGCCGAATTTGAACTTGGTTATAAAACAGACACTTATGATATTGAAGGTGTGATTACTGACAGAAAAGAAGATTTTTCTGTAACGGAAACAGAACTTCTTTCAATATTAAAAAAATTTATTGGAAATATAGAGCAGATACCTCCAATGTATTCTGCTATAAAAATAAACGGACAGAAATTATATGATCTTGCAAGAAAGGGAGAAACTGTTGAACGGGAGCCGAGAAAAGTAACAATAGAAAAGATTGAGCTTCTTGAGTTTGACGGGAAAAAAGCAAAGATAAAATGTTCTGTTTCAAAAGGAACCTATATTCGTTCTCTTATTTATGATATAGGAGAGGAACTGAAAACTTTTGCTGTGATGACTGCTCTTACAAGAACTCAAGTAGGAGACGAAACTATTAAGAAAAGTTATACTCTTGAAGAAATAGAGGAAATGAAAAAGGAAGAAGATTATTCTTTTATCAGTACAGTTGAAAATTACTTTATTTATCCTGAAGTTGAGATTGAAGGAGAAAAAAACAAAACTCTTTTTCTTAACGGGAATACTTTAATTTTTAATAAAAATGACGGGTTGTACAAAGTATATTTTGAAAAAGAGTTTATAGGACTGGCACAGATAAAAAACAACAGATTAAAAGGATATAAGTATTATTAATATATAAGGAAGGATTATTTATGAAAATCAAAAACATAGCAATTATTGCCCATGTTGACCACGGAAAGACAACACTTGTTGACTGTCTTTTAAGACAGGCAGGGGTATTTGGGGCACATGAATTGGAAAAAGTCAGCGACAGAGTAATGGACTCCAATGATATTGAGCGTGAAAGAGGTATCACAATTTTTTCAAAAAACGCTTCTGTAAAATATAAAGACTACAAAATAAATATTGTAGATACACCGGGACATGCTGATTTCGGTGGAGAAGTACAGAGAATTATGAAAATGGTTGATTCTGTTATACTTCTGGTAGATGCTTTTGAAGGACCTATGCCTCAAACAAAATATGTTCTTAAAAAAGCTCTTGAACAAGGGCACAGACCAATCGTTGTTGTAAATAAAGTTGACAGACCAAATGCAAGACCTGAAGAAGTGCTTTACATGGTATATGATTTGTTCTTGGAACTTAATGCAAACGAGCATCAGCTTGAATTTCCTGTCCTTTATGCTTCGGGAAAAGGCGGATTTGCAAAAAGAGAATTGGATGATCCAAGTGAAAATATGGTTCCTCTGTTTGAAACTATTCTTAGTGAAGTGGACGATCCTGAAGGAGATGAGAATAAACCTCTTCAATTCCTTATCACTAATATAGAATATGACAATTATGTCGGACAGCTTGCTGTGGGGAAAATCCATAACGGAAAAATCAGAAAAAATCAAGATGTTATGCTTATAAAAAGAGATGGAAAAATGATAAAGGAGAAAGTATCTCTTCTTTACGGATATGAGGGATTAAACAGAGTGGAAATTCCCGAAGCAACAACAGGAGAAATTATCTCTATTGCAGGACTTTCAAATCTTGATATAGGAGAAACAATAGCAGATATAAATGATCCTCAGGCTCTTCCTTTAATCAGCATTGATGAGCCTACACTTGCTATGACATTTATGGTTAATAATTCTCCTTTTGCAGGAAAAGATGGAAAATATATCACATCGAGAAATATCTGGGACAGACTGCAGAAAGAGCTTCAGAAAAATGTAAGCATGAGAGTAGAAGCTACAGATTCTCCCGATGCCTTTACAGTAAAAGGAAGAGGGGAACTTCAGCTTTCAATACTTCTTGAAAATATGAGAAGAGAAGGGTTTGAAGTTCAGGTTTCAAAGCCAAGAGTTATTTTCAAAGAAATTGAAGGAAAAATGTATGAGCCTGTAGAGATAGCTGTTGTAGATGTGGAAGAAACATTTGCAGGAGTTGTAATTGAAAAACTTGGAAGCAGAAAAGGAGAGCTTATTTCTATGACTCCAGGACAGGACGGATATACTCGTCTTGAGTTCAAAATTCCTTCAAGAGGAATAATCGGATACAGAAATGAATTTTTAACTGACACTAAAGGATCAGGAATATTAAACCACTCTTTCTATGATTTTGAACCATTTAAAGGTCCTATTTCAGGAAGAAAGAAGGGAGTGTTAATTGCAACGGAAACAGGTGTTTCAGTTGCTTATGCTCTGAATGCTCTTCAAGACAGGGGAGAAATGTTTATCGATCCGGGAATAAATGTTTACGAAGGAATGGTTGTTGGAGAACACAGTAAAGAAAATGACCTTGTTGTAAATGTATGTAAAACTAAAAAGCTTACTAATATGAGAGCTGCCGGGTCAGATGATGCGGTAAAACTTGCTCCTCCAAGAAAACTTACTCTTGAACAGGCATTGGATTACATATCAGAAGACGAGTATGTGGAAGTTACTCCCAACTTTATCAGACTGAGAAAAAAATATCTGACTGATAATGAAAGAAGAAGACATTTTAATAAAAATTAATTCATGGTCGCTGATTAATCATTCAGTGGTAAATTTTTGAAACTTTGATAGACAAATAGTGATAAAAGATTGACAAAATGCGGAAAATTTTATATCCTATGTATACTGTTTAAATTAAATTTTATTTATATAAAACAAACAATTAAAAGTAATTTTAATATTTTAGGAAGGTGAAAAAAATGGCATGTAGCAAAACTGTAGAAATTACAAACGAAACAGGACTTCACACAAGACCTGGAAACGAATTTGTAAGTTTAGCAAAAACTTTCACTTCAGCTGTTGAAGTAGAAAACGAAGAAGGAAAAAGAGTTAAAGGAACTTCTCTTTTAAAACTTTTATCTTTAGGAATTAAAAAAGGAGCAAAAGTAACTGTTCACGCTGAAGGTGCAGATGAAACTGAAGCTGTTGAAAAATTAGCAGAACTTCTTGCAAACTTAAAAGACTAATTAATTTAAACGGGGGGGATATAAACCTTATTCCCTCCCTTTTTTTAAACACATTTATCTTATTTTATATATAAAGGAAGGTATTTAACATGAGTAAAGTAATAAACGGAATACCTGCATCACCGGGTATATCAGTGGGAAAAGTTTATCTTTATAAAGAAAATGAACTTTTCATAGACACAAACGAAGCTAAAAACCTAGAAATAGAAAAAGATAAACTTCTTCGTGGAAGAGAGATGACTAAACAGCAGCTTCTTTCTATCAGAGAAAGAACAGCAAAAAGTCTTGGAGAAGATAAAGCGGCTATCTTTGACGGACATATAACTTTATTGGAAGACGAGGATCTTTTTGATGAAGTTATCGAGCTTATAGAAGATGAAAACATAACTGCTGAAAATGCTCTTGAGCAGGGAATAAACGGATACTGTGAAATGCTTGCAAATCTGGAAGACCCATACCTTAGAGAAAGAGCGGCAGACCTTAAAGATATCGGAAAAAGATGGCTTTACAATGTAACAGGTACAGAAATTTTAGACCTTTCAAATCTGCCTGAAAATTCTATAATAATAACAAAAGATTTGACACCGTCTGATACAGCACAATTAGATCTTGAAAATACTCTTGCTTTCGTAACAGAAATAGGAGGGAAAACAGCTCACTCATCTATTATGGCAAGATCTCTTGAACTTCCTGCTGTTGTGGGAACAGGAACTGTATGTTGTGAAGTGTCAACAGGACAAGATATAATAGTTGATGCTGTTGAAGGAGTGGTTATTCTTGACCCTACTGAAGAGGAAGTAAAAACTTATACAGCTAAAAGAGAAGCATATCTTGCTGAAAAAGAACTTTTAAAACAATTGAAAGATAAAGATGCAGTTTCAAAAGACGGAATAAAAGTAGGAGCTTGGGCAAACATAGGTTCTCCTAAAGATGTTGCCGGACTTTTAAGAAACGGAGCAAAAGGAATAGGACTTTACAGAACAGAGTTCTTGTTTATGAATAATGACAGATTCCCAAGTGAAGATGAGCAGTTTGAAGCTTATAAAGAAGTGGCACAGGCTCTTGAAGGAAAACCTGTTACTATAAGAACAATGGATATCGGAGGGGACAAATCTCTTCCATATATGCAGCTTCCAAAAGAGGAAAATCCATTCTTAGGGTGGAGAGCATTAAGAGTTTGTCTTGACAGACCTGAAATATTAAAAACTCAATTCAGAGCACTTTTAAGAGCTTCTGCATTTGGGTATATAAAAATAATGCTTCCTATGATTATATCTCTTGACGAAGTAAGAAAAGCAAGAGCTATATTAAAAGAATGTATGGCTGAACTGAAAGCAGAAGGAATAGCTTTCGATGAAAATATTCAGCTTGGAATAATGGTGGAAACACCTGCTGTATGTTTCAGAGCAGCTTCTTTTGCAAAAGAATGTGATTTCTTCTCAATAGGAACAAACGATCTTACTCAGTATACACTTGCTGTTGACAGAGGAAATGAGCAGATTTCTCATCTTTACAATTCATATAATCCTGCTGTTCTTCAGGCGATTAAATGTGCTATTGACGGAGCTCATCAGGGAGGAATAAGTATTTCTATGTGCGGAGAGTTTGCGGGAGACGAAAACGCAACTGCAATACTTTTCGGAATGGGACTTGATGCTTTCTCTATGTCGGCTATATCAGTACCAAGAATTAAGAAAAATATCATGGCTTTAGATAAAAAAGAATGTGAAGCATTGGTAGAAAAAGTTCTTGAGCAGACAACAGCTGATGAAGTATTGGCAGCAGTTGCTGAATTTAATAAAAGAGTATACGGAAAATAATTTTTTAATAAAAAAAGATGGCTACTAACCACCCTTTTTTATTTTTAATATTATTCTTCTATTTTCTCTTCCTGTTTAATCATTCGATACTTTAAATCTTTAACTACTTTAAATGCTATTACAGTTCCAAGTATAAAAGTACATACATCAGCAAAAGGCTGACATAGCTGCAATCCTCTTATTCCTCCAATTTTTGGAAAAATAAACAATACAGGGATAAGAAAAGTTCCTTGCCTTCCCATTGCTACAAGAGTAGCCATAAAACCATATCCAATAGATTGAGTAAGCATATTTGCCATTATTATACATGCCTGTATTGGAAGAGTCATGCACTGAAATCTCAATGCAAGAGCTCCTATTTCTATAACTTCAAGGTCTGTTTTACGGAACAAAGCTAAAATATCTGGAGCAAATATGAAACAAATAGTTCCCAAGATTGTTAAAAGAATTACTGCTACTTTTAAACAAAAATGATAAGCCTCTAATACTCTGTCATATCTTTTAGCTCCATAGTTAAATCCACATACTGGCTGAAATCCCTGCCCAAACCCTATTAAGCTTGAGTTTACAAACATCATTATTCTTGATACTATAGACATTGCAGCAATAGCTGCATCTCCAAATGGTGAAGCACATACATTCAATGCCACAGCTGCCATACTTGCAAGTCCTTGTCTTGAAAGAGTTGGAAACCCTGCTCGAAATATTTCTTTATACATAGTAAGCCTAAACTTAAAACTGCTTAATTTTATAGTCACATGCTCTTTGTTTTTATTACACATATACATCAATATTGAAAAGCTTATAAATTGACTTATTATAGTAGCCAATGCTGCTCCTGATATCCCTAAATTAAGTTGAAATATAAATATAGGATCAAGAACCATATTAAGAATTCCACCAGTTCCTATTCCTATCATTGAATAAAAAGCATTACCTTGAGAACGTATTATATTATTTAAAACAAAAGAACAACACATATATGGAGTAGCTATAAGAATATATTTAGCATAATCCTTTGCATAAGGAGCTATTGTTTCAGTAGCCCCAAGCAACCTAACAAATTTATCTAAAAATAATAAACCTAAAACAGCTAATAAAGCTCCCAATATTAAGGCAGTAAAAAATGCTGTAGCTGCTGCTTCATGAGCACCTTCTCTATCCTGTCTTCCAAGACTTCTAGATATATAATTCCCGCTTCCCATTCCCAAAGTGAAGCCAATAGCTTGAATCATTGCCATTACAGAAAAATTTATTCCTACTGCAGCTGATGCAGATGTTCCTATCTGACTTACAAAAAATGTATCAGCCATATTATAAATAGAAGTTACCAACATACTTATTATAGTAGGTATAGCTAATCTTGGTATCAATTTTGATATTTTTGTTTCTGTCATTTTTATAAATAAATCATTTTGTGCCATATATTCCCCCAAATATTACAAAATTTTATTTTTATTTATATACATATAATTTAGTATATATTTTTATTTCTATACTCCATCAATACTGTATTCTGCCAAATATTATTCCTATCCTTTGATATTTTTTCTCTATATCCCACTTCTCGAAATCCACATTTTTTATGAAGTTTTATACTAGCCTCATTAACTTGAAATATTGAGGATTGTAAAGTCCATATTCCATTTTTTTCTGCTTCTTCTTTTACTTTATTTAAAAGAAATTCACCAAGTTTTTTTCCTTGATGAGCTTTATCAATATATATACTTACTTCAGTTACTCCACAATAGTCTATTCTGCTGGAAGTAGGACTGAGTGCTGCCCAACCTACTACAGTTCCATCATTATTGCACAATACAAATCTACATATTTTCAAATGTGAGTTTTCCCATGACTTTTGATCAGGCAAATCTTTTCTGAATGTAGATATTCCTGATTCTATTCCCTGTTTATATATTTTCAGTACATCTTCCCAATCTTTATCTTCCATTTCTCTGATAAAATATTCCATATAATCCCCCTTTGATCTTTATAATAGAATTTTATCATATAAAATGAAAAATTTCTAAACTATTATATCTCCAACTGTCATATTCAAATATTTTATTAAATCTTTTGGTGATATTATAATTTGAATTCCCCTCATTCCACCACTTACAAATATTACATCTTTTGTTAAGGCTGACTGATGTATAAATGCCTTATGTTTCTTTTTTATACCAACAGGAGAACAACCTCCTCTAATATATCCAGTCATAGCAAACAACTCTTTCATTTCTAACATTTCTACTTTTTTATCTCCAGATAATTTCGCTAATTTTTTTAAATCAATATTATCACTTCCAGGAATACAAGCTACTAGCATTTCTCTCTTTTCATTTAAAAGTATTAATGTTTTAAATATCTTTGTTATATCCTGTCCTGTTTTTATTGATACTGATATTGCACTAAGATCATTTTCATCAACTTCGTATTCTACATATTCATATTTTATTTTATTTTTATCAAGTTCTCTCATTGCATTAGTTTTTTTCATTATGACCTCCAGAAAAAAATTCCAAAAAATAAAAAAATGGCGCTTCCTAATGGACTCGAACCATTGACACTGCGGTTAACAGCCGCATGCTCTACCGACTGAGCTAAGGAAGCACTCATTTGAGCTTGGCAAGTTCCTATCCTCCCGGGAGGCTTCCCTCCAAGTACTTTCAGCGTTTACGGGCTTAACTTCTGGGTTCGGAATGGGACCAGGTGTACCCCCGCAGCTATTCTTACCAAGCTGTGTCTTTTTCTTTTCCAATAGACACTTGAAACTATATAGTAGCTTACGCCTTCGCGCTTTTCAATCTTTAGGTTAAAACTTTGACTTATTAGTATTGGTCAGCTAAAAGCCTCGCAGCCCTTACACCCCCAACCTATCAACCTTCTAGTCTCGAAGGAGTCTTAAAGAATACTTATCTTGAAGCTGGTTTCCCGCTTAGATGCTTTCAGCGGTTATCCGTTCCAAACGTGACTACCCAGCTGTGCCACTGGCGTGACAACTGGTACATCAGAG
>UQXM01000004.1 GCA_900545035.1 uncultured Fusobacterium sp.
ATATAAATTTTATAAAAATGATGAAAAAATTTTTAAAACAAAATGATAATGAAAAATAATAAGACCCTGTGGACCCTGTGAAGAGAGTGTGAAACAATTTCTGTAAATCATAACTTTCTATGATAAAACTTATTTTTTAAATCAAAAAAGAGCTTGAATACATTCATTCAGGCTCTTTTTGTATTAGTAGTTCTCAGGGAACATTATTCTTTCTACACCTTCTATAATGATATGAAGTATCATCATATGTATTTCTTGCACTCTGTCAGAAGTTTTTCCAGGAATGATAAATTCATAATCACACATTCCTTTAAGTTTTCCTCCATCTTTTCCAAGAAGTACACAAGTTTTCATTCCTATCTTCTTAGCAGCTTCTACAGCTTTAATTACATTACCAGAGTTCCCACTGGTAGAAATACCTATAAACATATCTCCAGGCTTTCCATAGGCTTCTACACCTCTTGAAAAGACATAATCAAATCCATAGTCATTCCCTACACAAGTTATATGAGATGATTCTGATATTGCTATAGCAGGAAGAGCTCTTCTGTCACCTCTGAATCTTCCTGTAAATTCTTCTGCAAAATGTAAGGCATCACAGTTGCTTCCGCCATTACCACAGATTAATACTTTATTTCCATTGTTGAAAACCTCTGCCAAAGCTTTGGCAACTTTTTCAGTTTCTTTTCTTTTTTCTTCCTCTTTGATAAAATTCTCAAGAAGTACAAGTTCTGTCTTGTACGAATCTATTAAGTTCATTCAACCTCCTAATATTGAATCTTATAATCTTGGATAAAGTTGATGAATTTGATAATTTGAATAAGACTTTTTTTATCTTTAGTGATAACTACCTGATATCCATCTTTTACTTCATTAACTTTATAGATTATTTTAAATTCTCCTCTTTCGATCTCTTTATGAACTGCATAATAAGGAAGGATTACATTTCCTATCTCTTCTCTTACCATTCCTTTTATTACCTCAAGGTTTCCAAGTACAGATATTTTTGTATCAAAAGATATTCTGTATTTATCTTCAATTACAGCAATAGCTTCATTGTTGTTAGGAATAGTTTTTCTAGTGATAAGTGGATCTTTAGATACACTTTCCATACTATGATACTCTTTTTTACTTACAAGAACATAAGGCATTTTTTCAATAGTTAAAACTTCAAGGTTAGAGTCAGTGATATGTTCCTCATCTATGATAAGTATATCAAGATCTCCTTCTTTTAAAAGTTTTAAAAGCCATGCCTTATCAGCAATAGTTACATCATACTCAATTTCTTCATGAGCTTTAGAAAATCCTTTCATTAATCTAGGAATAAGAGGCTCACCAATAACAGATGTAGCTCCTATAGAGATTCTAGCTCTATCCAGATCAATAATTCTAGATATTTCCTTTTCTGCTCTTTTAACTTTATCAAATATATCTTCAGCCATTTTATATAAAGCTTCACCAGTATAAGTAAGCTTGATTTTTTTAGAACTTCTGTCAAAAAGTTTTGCATTCAGCAGTTCTTCAAATTTTTTTACCTGAATAGATACGGCAGACTGATTTATATAAAGTTTGTTCGCAGCCTTTGTAAAACTTTTTTCTCTTGCAACCTCATAAAATATTTTTAGATAATGTAAATCCAAAATATATCCCCCTCCCTTCTTGGGTGCTGAAAATAAAATGAAAAATCTTCTATACCTATATTATCATATTATCCATATATTTCATATATGTTTTTTAATTTTTTTTGAAGATAACTGAGTTTTATAAATTGGACTTTAAGATAAAAAAATGATAAGATACCTTATATGATGACAAATTTAAGAACAAAAACAAAGGAGAGCAGCGAATGGAAAAAATAAGAGCCAGAAATGAAATAGATAAAAAATATAAATGGAACACAGAAGATATTTACAAAAATTGGGAAGAGTGGCAGAAAGATATTGATGAGCTGAAAAATCTTATAAAAGAGCTTCCTCAGTATGAAGAAAAAATAAAAGAAAGCAGTGCTGAATTTATAAAATTGATAAAGCTTGATGAAAAAATTTCAAGAATTTTGGAAAAGGCATATCTTTATCCATATATGTTAAAAGATTTGGATTCAACAGATCAGCTTGTATCTGAAAAACTTCAGGAAGCGGAATATCTTTATGCACAGATTAGCATGGCTTCTTCTTGGATAAGTCCGAAAATTTTGGAAATTCCCAAAGAGACAGTGGAAAAATGGATTGAAGAAAATAATGAGCTGAAAGAACACAGATTTAATTTAATGGAGCTTTACAGATTAAGAACTCATGTTCTTGACAAAGATAAAGAAAAACTTTTATCTCATTTTTCACAATATATGGGAGCAGCCAATGATATTTATGATGAGCTTTCCACATCTGATATTGTTTGGAACGAAATAGAACTTTCCACAGGAGAAAAAGTACAGGTAACAAACGGAGTGTATTCAAAAATTCTTGAGGGAAACAGAAATCAAGAGGACAGAAGAAAAGCTTTTGAAGCTCTGTACAGTTCTTACAATGTAAATAAAAATACATATTCCGCTATTTACAAGGGAATTTTACAAAGAGATGCTGCAGGAATGAGAGCTAAAAATTTCGGTTCTACCGTTGAAAAAGCTTTAGAACCTGACAATATTCCTATAAAAGTATACGAAAATCTTATAAATTCTGCAAAAGAAAACAGTGAACCTTTGAAAAGATATATAAAATTCAGAAAAAATTATTTGAAACTGAATTCATATCATTATTATGACAATCAGATAAAGCTGGCAGATTACACAAGGGAATTTTCTTATGAAGAAGCAAAAGATATAGTTTTGAAATCAGTAAAGCCTTTGGGAGCAGATTATGAAAAAAATCTTGAAAAAGCTTTGGGAGAAGGATGGCTTGATGTATACGAAACTCCAAATAAAAGAAGCGGTGCATATTCTTTGAACATTTATGATGTACATCCATATATGCTTTTAAATTATAATGGAACTATGGATTCTGTTTTTACATTGGCACATGAGCTGGGGCATACTCTTCACAGTATGTATTCTACAAAATATCAGCCATATGCGACAAATGATTACACAATATTCGTTGCAGAAGTAGCTTCAACATTTAACGAAAGACTGCTTCTTGATTATATGCTTAAAAATACAGAGAGCCGCGAAGAAAGAATTGCTCTTATAGAAGAAGCTGTCGGAAATATTTTGGGAACATATTATCTGCAGTCCCTGTTTGCAGATTACGAATTTGAGGCTCATAAGCTGGCAGAAGAGGGAAGCCCTGTTACTCCTGATATTTTAAGCGGAATTATGACAAAACTTTTTGCTGAATATTTTGGAGAGGAACTTGTCATGGACGAGCTTCAGAAAATTATCTGGGCAAGAATACCTCATTTCTTTAATTCTCCTTATTATGTATATCAATATGCAACAAGTTTTGCTGCTTCATCAAGATTATACGAAAAAGTTACAGGAGAAAATTACAGCGAAGCTGAAAAAGAAAATGCTCGTATAAAATATATCGAGCTTCTGAAATCAGGAGGAAATAATTTTCCTATTGAACAGTTAAAACTTGCAGGGGTAAATCTTGAAGAGAAAGAAAATTTTGAAGCTGTTGCACATGAAATGAACAGACTTGTGGATTTGTTGGAAAAAGAATTAAATTCAGCTGATTAACAAAATTATATTTAAAACAAAAACACCTCAGTTTTGCAGCTGAGGTGTTTTAAATTTATTTTTTGTTAAATTACAGGCATTGTTGCATATATTCCAGGTCCTATTGGAAGTCCTAAGAAATACCATATAACAAGTATTATAGACCAAACAGTCAAGAAACACATTGAGAATGGAAGCATTGTAGAGATAAGAGTTCCCATTCCGTTTTCTTTTCCGAATTTTTGTGAATAAGCAACTATAAATGCAAAGTATGACATTAATGGAGATATGATGTTTGTACTTGAATCTCCTATTCTGTACATAGCCTGAGTAAACTCAGGAGTAAATCCTATTTTCATAAACATAGGAACAAAAACAGGAGCCATAATAGCCCATTTAGCTGATGCAGAACCCATGAACAGATTTATAAATGCAGTAACAAGTATAAATCCTACGATTAATGGGAATCCTTTAAATCCTGTTGCTTCAAGGAAAGCAGCTCCCTTAACGGCAACGATTGTTCCAAGGTTTGTATAAGAGAAATATACAATAAATTGAGCAGCAGCAAATGCAAGCACAAGATATCCTCCAAGACCTGCCAGAGCTTTACCCATAAGAGCGGCAACATCTTTATCGTTTTTAACTGTTTTTGTTACAACACCGTAAACAACTCCCGGAATTAAGAAGAAGAACATAATTGCAACAAGAAGTCCGTTTGACATAAATTTATTAAGATTTCCGTCAATTCTGAACACAGCATCGGCAGGAACAGTCATATATCCCATAAGAGCCACGAATAAAAGAAGAGATATTCCTGCATATCTAAGTCCTTTTTTCTCATCATCAGTAAGATCAGTTATTTTATCAACATCATGTGTTCCTTTGTATTCTCCAAGTCTAGGCTCAACTATTTTTTCAGTAATAAATGTTCCAAGTATTGTTATTACAAATGTAGAGAACATCATGAAATACCAGTTTGCTGTAGGCGGAACTACATAATCAGGAACGAAAATTCTTGCAGATTCAGTAGAGATACCTCCCAAAAGAGGGTCTATTGTTCCAAGAAGCAGGTTAGCGGAAAATCCTCCTGAAACTCCCGCAAACGCAGCAGCAAGTCCTGCAATAGGATGTCTTCCCACAGATAAGAATATGATAGCTCCTAAAGGAATAAGAACAACATATCCTGCGTCAGAAGCAATATTTGACATAATACCTGCAAAAACTATTACAGCAGTAAGAAGATTTTTAGGTGTAGACATTACCAGTTTTTTAAGTACAGTTTGGATAAGTCCTGTTCCTTCAGCAACTCCAACTCCAATCATAGCAACAAGAACTGTTCCAAGAGGAGCAAATCCGGTAAAGTTTTTAGTCATAGTATCAAATATGTATCTAAGTCCTTCAGCATTCATAAGCGATTTTGCAGCAAGAGTGATTTCTTCAACCGTTTTTGTTTTTTGATTAAATCCTGTATAAGTAACAGTTACTCCGGCTCTTACACATATTTCAGAAACAACAATAATGATAAGTGATAAGATAACAAACAGTGTTACAGGGTGTGGAAGTTTATTTCCACCTACTTCAACAAAGTCCAAAAACTTGTTGAAAAAACTTTTTTTTACTTTTTGTTCCATCAAAACCTCCAAAATTATAATATTCTATTTTTAAAAAATATCGTACTATTGAATTATATTATATTTTTCAAAGAAATACAAATCCAAAACAAAAAAAGTGTAATTTATTGAGATGTTTTGAAAGATATTGATAATAAATATTAAATAAGGTACAAAGATAAAAACCTGCTTCTTATCTCGAAATGTAATTCTTGATAAAAAAGCAGGTTATAAATAAGTATATAAATTTTATATAAGACTAATTATATGAACAAAACTATTTCTTTATAATAAAACCTTTGTCTGTTTTTTCGATATGCTTTCCTTTTAAAAGATTTCCGATAGCTCTTTTAAATGCTTTCTTACTGATACCAAAATAATCATAAATTTCTTCCGGTGAACTTTTATCATTAAAGAAAAAGGCAGATTTTAAAATTTTCATTTTTTCAAGAATAAGTTTTGCATCTTCATCCATCTGCTGATAAGCAAGCATTCTCGGAGCAAGGTCAAGTTTTCCGTCTTCACGGACTCTTATAACTCTGGCAGTAATTACATCTCCTATGGAAAAATGTTTAAAGTATTCATTTTTAGGAATAAGCCCAAAATATCTGTCATCAACTGCCACGAATACTCCTATTTTTTCATCGATTCCATAAACAGTTCCGTTTACAATATCATTCTTTTTATAATCTTTGCATGGCAGAAGGAAACTGTATATTTTCATAGTGGCAGAGATACGCCCCTTTTTATCTTCGTACAGTCCCACAAGGCATTTTTCACCTTTTTTTAAAGAGCAAAGTTCCTGTCCTTTTGGTAGAAGAAGGTCTTTTTTCAATCCCCAGTCAAGAAATGCTCCAAGTTTAGGATTTACATCAGTAACTTCAAGTTTTGCAATAGTTCCAACAGTAGCGGCTGTTTTTCTCATGGTTGCAATAGGTCTGTCTTCTGAATCCATATATATAAGAACATCAAGCTCACTTCCGATTTCAGGTTTTTCCTCCATTTCCTCATATTCATTTTTTGGCAGAAGAATATTATCTTCTTCGTTTCCTGTTTCGGCATCAAGGTATAAACCAATCGGAGTATAATTATTTACTTTCAGTTTTTGTCTTTTTCCCATTTTTATCATAAAATTCACTCCCTTTATATAAACAAAATTTTCAGGCAGAAATATTCTGTAATATTATTTTATTGATTAATCAGTATTGTTTTATGATACATTATACATTTTAATTGAAAAAAATACAATTAGATTTGGTGATTTTAAAATAAAAACTTATGAAAAATAAGTGTTTGTGGTATAATTTTTTGTAAAGAAGTTTGTAGTATGAGGAGCTGAAAAATGAGAAAAGAAGAAAAAATATTTTTATTACTGGTTATCATTTTTCTTTTTACAAGTTGCAATACAGTAAAAAAAAGAAATGATTACAAAATTTCAAAACATTTTACATTTTATGAAGCTATAAACAGCAGAAGTGCCAAAACGAGAGGATTAAGAAATTATCCAAGCAGAGGAGATTTCAAAACTATAAAATATACAGCACAGCGAATGGAAAAAATAAGGCGTATAGTGGGAGTTCCTCTTACAATAAACAGCTGGTACAGAAGTCCGAATACAAACAGACTTATAGGTGGAAGTTCTTCTTCTGCTCACAGATACGGATTGGCAGTTGATTTTACAATAAGAGGAAATGCAAGAATTGCTTTTGACAGGATAAAAAAATCAGGGTACAGTTTTGACCAGATGATATATTATAGAAGAAGAAATTATGTTCATATATCTTTCAAAAAAAATTCAAGAAAAGAGAGAAAACAGATTTTTATAAAATAAAAAAGAGGTGGCAGATTCACCTCTTTTGATTAGTAATTATCGTCTTCAAATTCGTCGGCACTATCATAGATACTTGTAAAAACTGAATTTGCTTTATAAAACTCATCTTTGTTCACAAGAGGAGTAACAGGAATACGAAATTTCTTTTCCTGAGTAAGTTCTCCTATATATGCTTTATTTGACAGAATATATTTCACTGTTGTAAAATGCATAGGAATAAAGAAAACATTTTCTATATATCTGGCAATTTTTCTGTAAGAAAATCTTTTATTTCTCAGCAGAAAAATACATTTAATAATGGGAGCTGTATTTTCATCAATCTGGACATAATCGCTGTTGATTAATTTATATCCCATCGGAACTTTTCCTCCCGTAAACAGATTTTTTTCAACTTTATTTTTCTTTCCGCTGGAAGTTCTAAGATTAATCATATTTTTTTCAAAGGCGGCAAAAGCACTTATAATATCTTTCATCAGTGTTCCTGCCGGGTCTTTGTTAAATTTTTGATCTACTGCTAAAAGTTCACAGTGGCATTTTTTAAGTTCGAATTCCAAATATCCTAAAAGAATAGTATCTCTGGCAAATCTATCGAGTTTTTGGACAATAACATAATCAACATCTACTTTGGATTTTCTGATAGCACTGAAACAATCAGCCAATCCTTCCCGTTTTTCAATATCTTCTGCTCCTGATATCCCTTCGTCACAAAAAATATCAAGAAGCTGGATATCATTTTTACTGCAAAAGTCAATTATTGCATTTTTTTGAATTTCAAGTCCGTTGCCCTCTTTGACCTGCCTCTCACTGGACACACGGACATATCCAATAGCTCTTTTCATCAATAACCTCTTCCAAAAAAATTGAAAAATTTAAAATATATACTGAAATAATGATATCATTTAATATAAAATAATACAATAATAATATATTAAGTTTATTTTTCAAAATCTTCAAAGTATTTTAACTGAAAAGTTTTTGGAACAGAAAAAAATTACAAAAAGAAATAAATTTTATTTTAAATCAAAGTAAAAACTTTTTGGATTTGAAATATAAATTCCGCAGACACTGCTTAAAGGTGTCATAGCATAAGATGAAGTCAAATGTGCTCCTGTTCTTTCTCCGTCAGTCATATTGAAAATAATATTTTTTATTGAGTGGTCTGAAAGAGAAGAATATCCTGCTGCCGGTCTTATTTCAATTTTCCAATAATTTTTGGTGATATATTCTTGAAGATATTCTGCTCCTGCTTCAGCTATTCTTGTAAGAAGTATTGCTTCCAAAATTTTCATATATTCATCTTCTATAAAAATGGAACTGTTTACAGAAACCACAAAAGCTCCTATGTAATCTTCTTCATTGAAAAAATCTGCAAGAGATATTGAAAAATTATTGTGTTCTCCTCTTGGCAAAGAAAGAGAATAAGTTTTTCCAAAATTTTCTGCAATAATTGTATCAGAATTTTTTCTGCAAGGAAAAATTCCGAAAGACGATTTTATACGAATATTTTTTTCTTTCATAGTTTCCATAATTTCATAAACTTTTTTCATAACTTCATTTTCATATGGTGTATTTTTTACTTTCATATTATGAAGCAAAATTGAAAAATCTATATATGGTTTTATTTCATCAATAGAAAATTCGATAAAATGTTTTCCTGTTATTTTTGGTATAACAATTTCGGATTTATAAATATTTCTGTTGTTTGAAATATTTTTATTTATTTCAATTTTTTTATTATTATCATAAATTTCTTTTAAATAATAAAGTTCTTTTGTTTTTTCTGCCAAAAAAGTTTCTTTTTTTTCAGAGCAAAGAGCTGATATTACAGGAAGAGTATCCAAAGCATCACTTACATAAAGAGTTTTTCCTTTGTAAACAGGTTCAAGTTTTATGGCAGTATGAAGTTTTGAAGCTGTTGCTCCTGCAATAAGTATAGGAATATTAAGATTATTTTTATTGAAAAGAGCCAGAACTTTTTCCATTTCTTTCAGAGAAGGACTTATAAGTCCGCTCAGCGTAACAACATCAGCATTTTCTTTTACAGCTGTTTCAAAAATTTTTTCTTTGGAAACCATAACTCCTAAATCAATAATCTCAAATCCGTTACATTTTAATACTGTTCCTACGATATTTTTTCCGATATCATGAACATCTCCCTCAACAGTTGCCATAATAATTTTTCCTTTTGATTTTATTTTATCTTTTGTTTTGTCAAGAAGAGGGGTAATGATATCCACAGCTTTATTCATTACACTTGCTGAACGGATAAGCTGAGGAAGATAAAGCTCTCCTTTTTCAAATAAGATTCCTACTTTCTCCATTCCTTTCATAAGTACATTTTGAATAAGTTCCAAAGGTGTATATATTTTTAAAGCTTGTTTTATATTTTCTTCAAAAGTTGTGCTTCCTCCAAAAATAAGAGCAGAATGGATTTTTTCTTCAAGAGTTTCCGAAGATTTTTCTGGAGTATTTTTTATAATTGTATCAGATTTTTTTATTGTAAGAGATAAAATTTCATCAAGTGCATTTTCTTTTCCTTCAATAAGAGATAAAATAATATTAATCTCTTTTTCAGAAAGTTCGGGAGTTTTTTCTCCGGGATTCATTATTGCAAAAGTAAGTCCGTTTTCTTGTGCTTCTTTTAAAAAGACAGAATGAATTGAAGCTCGAAGAGGATTATTTCCTCTGAAAGCAAATGAGAGATTACTTAATCCTCCCACAACTCCTGTTCCTTTCAGATTATTTTTTATCCAAGCTGCAGCTTTTATAAAATTTATTCCGTTATACCTGTCGTTTTCACTACCTGTTCCAACAGCCAGAATATTTGGATCAAAAATAATATCCCAGTCTTCAAATCCCAAAGTTTTTAAAATTTTATACGAACGGCTGCAAATTTCAATTTTTCTTTCGAAAGAAACTCCCTGTCCTGCTTCATCAAAAGCCATAACAACTGCTGCAGCTCCATATTTTTTTATAAGTTTAGCTTTTTGTATGAAAAGTTTTTCCCCTTCTTTAAGGCTTATAGAATTTATCAGAGATTTTCCTGCAATATTTTTAAGAGCTGTTTCGATAGTTTTGAAATCTGAAGAATCTATCATAACAGGAACTTTTGAAACGATGGGATCATTTTGTATAACTCTCAGATATTTTTTCATTTCTTCTTCGGAATTTAAAAGTCCGTCATCCATATTGATATCAATAACAGGTGCTCCTTTTTGTATCTGTGAACGGGCAATTTCAAGAGCACGGATATAATTTTTTTCTTCGATAAGAGTTTTGAATATTTTTGAACCGGCTACATTATTTCTTTCCCCGATGACAGTAAATTTATTTTTGAAAGAGTAAATTTCATTTCCTGAAAGGAGAAATTTATTTTTTAGATTTATATCTGTTTTTCTTGGTTCTTTTTCTTTTGTCAAGGCAGAGATTGCCTGAATATGTCCGTAGTGAGTACCGCAGCATCCTCCCAGAATATTTATGTTTTTTTCTTCAACCAATTCTTTTAAATATTTTGCTGTGATTTCCGGTGTTTCTTCATATTCTCCGTTTTCATTAGGAAGCCCTGCATTTGGATAAAGTGAAACATACTTGTGAGTAAAACTGCTCAGTTCTTTTATAAGAGGAATAAGATCTTTTGCTCCGAATGAGCAATTCAGTCCGAAAGATACGATATATTTTCTGTCAAGAGCGGTTACAAGTGATTTTATGCTTTGCCCCGAAAGAAGTTTTCCTTGTTTATTTACTGTGGCCGAAATCATCACAGGAAAAAGTTTATTTTTTTTCTCGAAAATTTCTTCTGCGGCAATAAGGGCAGCTTTTGCATTCAGTCCGTCAAAAATTGTTTCAATGAGAATAATTTCCGCTCCTCCGTCAACAAGCCCCTCTATCTGTTCAGAATAAGCTTTTTTCAATTCATCAAAATCTATATTTCTTTCATATGAGATATCTCCAGAAGGAATGGAAGCACTTTTTCCGGTAGGGCCTACTGAACCTGCTGTCCAGATTTTTTTTCCCATAATTTTTTCCATTTCACAGGCTGTTTCGGAAGCAATTTCTGCTCCCAGTTTTGCAAGAGTATAAGCTTTTTCAGAAATGCCATATTCGCTTAAAGATATTTTGTTACAGTTAAAAGTATTTGTTTCAATAATATCTGCTCCCGATAAAATATAATTTTTATGAATCTCTTTTATAATATCAGGTCTTGTAAAATTAAGTATTTCATTACATCCTTTTTTTCCCTGAAAATCTTCAGCAGTAAGATTATATTTTTGAATAACAGTTCCGGTTGCTCCGTCCAGAACCATTATTCTTTTTTCCAATTCTTGTATAAAATCTTTCATTATACAGCCTCCTCAAAAGCAGCTCTTATATTTTGTATGCTGTTCATAATTTTTTTTGCTGTTTCTGTTTTATTCATTGTATAAATATGTATTCCATCAATATCAGAGGTCATAAGATCTATTATTTGTTCTGTAGCATAAGCAATTCCTGCTTCTTTCAATGCTTTTGGATTATCTTCGTATCTGTCCAGAATTTTTTTCAGTTTTTCAGGAATAGTGCATCCGCACAGAGATGTTATTTTTCTTATTTGTTTGGCATTTGTAACGGGCATAATTCCCGCAATAACAGGTATATTTATATTAAGTTTTTTCAGTTTATCTCTGAACTGATAAAATTGTTCGTTGTCAAAAAATATTTGAGAAATAAGAAAATCAGTGCCTGAATCAACTTTCAGTTTCAGATTGAAAAGATCCAAAAGGTCGTTTGTATCTTGATGTCCTTCGGGATAAAAAGCTCCTCCCACAGAAAAGTTTTCATTTTCTTTCAGATATTTTACAAGGTCTGAAGCATGGGAAAAGTCCCCTTTATTAGCTGCTGTGTTATCCTTTGGCAAATCTCCTCTAAGAGCAAGGATATTTTCAATATTATGTTTTTTTAATTCGTTCGGAATATTTTGAATTTCGCTTTTTTCGGCTCCTATACATGTAAGATGTGCAAGAGCTTCAATTTTATTTTTATTTTTTATTTTTGAAGCTATTTCAACAGTTCTTCCTCTGGAAGCTCCTCCGGCTCCATAAGTAACACTTATAAAATCAGGTTTTAAAAGAGCAAGCTCATCAATAACAGAAAATACTTCATCGAGTGAATATATTTCGTTCGGCGGAAAAACCTCAAACGAAACAGTTGGTTTTTTCTTTGCAAAAAGATCAGTAATTTTCATAAACATTCCCCCATAAAAATATATTATAATAAAAAAACTTCTTTCATCTTTGAAATCTGATAGATGAAAGAAGTATGTTTATACAATGATGTACCATCTATCAGGAATTAGCACCACACTTTTAAAGCAGGTTGCTGAGATATCAAAGGGCCTGTCCCTCCATCTCTCTACATGGATTGTTTTATAATTGCAGAAATTTTAGCACAAAGATGTGAGCCTGTCAACAAATAATGATAAATTTTTTGATAATATAGACTGGATCTATAAAAAATGTTAGAATTAACAAAGAGATTTATAACAAGGAGAGTGGGCGGAAAATGTTTAAGTATGTAAAAGAAATTTTAAAAATAGCTCTTCCTGCTGTGGGAGAGATGGTTTTATATATGCTTATCTGGGTTTTTGATACAATGATGGTGGGAAGATACGGAGGACAGTTGGGAGTATCTGCCGTGGCTTTGAGTTCTGAGCTTATGTATACATTTATAAACATTCTAATGGGAATGGGACTTTCTATAGCTATGACTTCCATAGTTGCAAGGGCGATAGGAAATAAAAATATCTCTCTTGCACGAAACTATGCAAATCAAGGAATAAAAATAGGAATTTTTCTTGCTTTTACAGTTACTTCAATATTTTTTATTTTTTCCAGAAAAATATTAAGCAGAGCAGGAGCAGAAGAGGAAATTCTTGAAACGGCTGTTCAGTATATGAGAATATGCTGCAGCGGAATGTTTTTCTATATGTGTGCCAATATGCTCAACGGGATTTTCAGAGGGTGTAAGGATACAAAAACACCTCTTTACGGAGCCGTAATAATGAATATGGTAAATTTGACTTTTGATTATCTTTTAATATTTGGAAAATTTGGTTTTCCGGAAATGGGGATAAGAGGAGCTGCAGCTGCCACAGCAGGAGCACAGATAATGTACTTTATTTTTATTTTTTCACAAAGAGGAAAGCTTCCTTTTATACTTTCACTTAAAGAAAAAATAAAAATAAAAGAAATGAAAGAACTTGTAAAACTTGCTGTCCCTTCAGGTCTTCAGGAAGCGGCTTCAAGTATTTCAAGGCTTTTGGGAGTAATGATGGTAATGACTTTGGGAAGTCTTGCTTTTTCAGCAAATCAAATTACAGTAACAATAGAAAGTATTTCTTTTATGCCAGGATGGGGATTTGCTATTGCTTGTACAGCTCTTGTTGGACACAGTGTGGGTGAAAGAAATTTCAGGCAGGCAAAAAATTATGCAAATACTTCTGCAATAATTTCTGCAATGGTTATGGGATTTTTCAGCATAATTTTTCTGTTGTTTTCGGAAGAACTTATTTCTCTTTTTATAAAAAAAGAGGAAGCAGAAGTAATAAGACTTGGAAGCAAATGTCTTATGATAGGAGCTGCTCAACAGATACCCATGGCTGTTGATATGGTTCTTGCAGGAGCATTAAAAGGAAGCGGAGATACAAAAACACCATTTAAAATTGCTTTTCTGTGTAACTGGGGAATAAGAATACCTCTTATGTTCTGGTTCATTTATCTGAATAAAATGCCGATAACATATTATTGGATAATTACTGCTGTACAGTGGACAATAGAGAGTTCTGTACTTATATTTATATACAGAAAAAAATTTAAAATTCTTATCAAAAAAAATCAAGAGGCTGAGAAATAACAGCCTCTTTTGTATTTACGGTACTTGAACTTGTGATACATGATCGCATTTTGAAAGCTCGGACATAAGTTCAAAAGCTTCCATTTGCTTTGACATAATAAGTACATATAAAATTTTGTTTTCATCAGTATCTTTTTTTAGATTTTTAATTTTTACATCCATTTTTTTTAGTGTTTCGTAAGTTGCAAGAAGATTGTCTGTATATCTTGTACCTTGTCTGAACTGAACAATAATTTTCACAATATGTTTGTTATCTATCAGAGAACGCTCCACTTTTTTCAAAGTAACAAGCACAACAAGGATAGCTATTCCTGACGGAATAGCAAGAAAATAAAATCCCCAGCCTATTCCCAAACCGATACAACCTGTTGCCCATATAGAGGCAGCAGTTGTAAGCCCGCCGATTACTCCTTTGTCTCTCATAATTGTACCTGCTCCCAAAAATCCAATACCGCTTACAACTTGTGCACTGATACGGCTTATATCTATTTTCAGAAGAGGAGCTATATCAGGATTTGCTACAGCAAATCCCAGAGAGTTTATTCTGAGTTGTTCTTCTGTCAAAGAAACAATGGTTGCACCCAAACAAACCAAAATGTGAGTACGGAAACCTGCAGGACGATTGCTGTGTCCTCTTTCATATCCAATCATTCCTCCGATAAATATTGCCATTGTTATTCTTAAAATTACTTCATGGATAGAAAGTACAGAAGTAAAGTTTCTCATCATTGCAGGGTCCATTGTAATCATAAAAATTCCTCCCAAAAAGTTTAATTTTACAGAAATTTATTAAATAAAAAAAGCTAAAAAAATTCTGATATTCTAAACTTCAGAACTCAATCAGCCTCACAAATCACACGCTTTTATTTTATATTTCCTTAATATTAACATAGCATAAAAAAATATAAATGTCAAATAATTATTTTTAAAACAGAACGAAAAAAATAATTATGAAACAAAAAAACTATTATTTCTTGAAAAAAATATATAATTATGTTATTCTATCAACTGACAAGACAGTTGTAAATATAATTAAGAATACAGGAGGAATAATGGAAAACAGATTTGAGCTGCTTAATAAATTAAAAAAAGAAAAAAATGCAGTGATATTGGCTCATTATTATACAAGCGATGATGTACAGAAAGCAGCGGATTATGTGGGAGATTCATATTTTTTAAGTGAAAAGGCAAGAGAAGTAAAAGAAGATATAATTGTTATGTGTGGAGTATCTTTTATGGGGGAAAGTGTAAAACTTCTTAATCCTGATAAAACGGTGCTTCTTCCAGATAAAACAGCAGATTGTCCTATGGCACATATGGCAGATGTGAAAAAAATAAAAGAGGTAAGAAAAAAATATGAGGATGTGGCGGTTGTATGTTATGTAAATTCAACAGCGGAATTGAAAGCTCATTCTGATGTGTGCGTAACATCGGCGAATGCTCTTAAAATAGTAAAAAAATTGCCTGAGAAAAATATTTTTTTTATTCCTGACAGACATTTGGCTCATTATATTTCAGGAAAGGTTCCGGAAAAAAATTTTATTTTTAATGAAGGATGGTGTCATGTCCATAATTCTCTGACTGAAAATGAAGTGATAAATTTGAAAAACAGATATCCTGAAGCAGAAATACTTGTTCATCCTGAATGCAGAAGTGAAATTGTAGAAATGGGAGATTTTGTGGGAAGCACTTCAGGAATTATAAATTATGCTTCAAAGAGCAGTAAAAAAGATTTTATTATCTGTACAGAGCAGGGAGTATTGTATGAATTGAAAGAAAAAAATCCTGACAAAAATTTTTATTTTCCAAAAGAAAAATTTATGTGTACTGATATGAAAAAAATTACAGTTGATAAGATTATAGAAACTCTTAAAAATAACAATTATGAAGTTGAACTTAATGAAAATCTTATAGAAAATGCCTGCAGACCTTTGGAAAATATGTTGAAACTGGCAGAGTAACTTTAAAGAGGAGAGAAAATTGGAAAAAAATATTGAAAAAAGATATGATATAATAATTGCCGGAACTGGAGCAGCAGGTTGTTTTGCAGCTCTTCATCTTCCTGAAAATAAAAAAATTCTTATGATAACAAAGGGAAAACTTGAAGAAAGTGATTCTTTTCTTGCTCAGGGAGGAATATGTGTACAAAGGGACGACGACGATTTTGAAAGTTTTATGGAAGATACTTTAAGAGCAGGACATTATAAGAATAAAAAAGAGTCAGTTGAAATAATGATACATTCATCAAGAGAAGTAATAGAAAAACTTATTTCTTTTGGTGTGGATTTTGCAAAAGAGAATGGAGAACTGGTGTATACTCGTGAAGCGGCTCATTCAAAGTCTCGTATTTTGTATCATGATGATATAACAGGACAGGAGATAACGGAAAAACTTTTATCAGTTGTCCAGAAAAGAAAAAATATAACTGTTTTTACTGAAACAACAATGGTTGATATTCTTTGCAGAGAAAACAGATGCGGCGGAATAATAGTCAGAGATAAAAAAGGAGAAATATTTTCTGTTTATGCTGATGATATAATTCTTGCTACAGGCGGAGTAGGAGGAGTATATTCTCATTCGACGAATTTTCCTCATTTAACAGGAGATTCTTTAGCATTGGCAGTAAAACATAATATAAAAGTGAAAGATACAGGATATGTACAGATACATCCTACATCATTGTATTCTGAAAAAACAGGAAGAAAATTTCTTGTATCAGAATCTGTGAGAGGAGAGGGAGCTCTTCTTTATGATAAAAATTTTAAGCGTTTTACAAATGAACTTATACCAAGAGACAGACTTACAGAAAAAATTTATAAACAGATGGAAAAAGATGGGACATCACATGTATGGTTGGATATGAGAGCAATTACTGAAAAAGGAATAGATATCAAAAAAAGATTTCCCAATATTGTTAAAAGATGTATAGAAGAAGGGTATAATCCCGAAAAAGAATGTATCCCTGTTGTTCCTGCCCAGCACTATTTTATGGGAGGGATAGATGTTGATTTAAACAGCATGACTTCTATGGAAAATCTTTATGCTGTAGGAGAAACAAGCTGCAATGGAGTTCATGGAGCAAACAGACTGGCAAGCAACTCTCTTTTGGAAAGCCTTGTTTTCGCTGAAAAAGCTGCTCAGCACATAGTTGTAAAAAGTAAAAATGAAAAAAATTTCAGAGAGTTTGAAGAAACAGAAATTGATTTTGAAAAATACAAAGATAAAGGAAAGCTTTCTGCCGAATACAAAGCGATAGTTCTTGCTGAAATAGAAAAAGACAAAAAACTGAAGGAGAAAGAAAATGAATGAGATAACAATGAAAATGAATATGGACGAACTTATTCTTATGGCTCTTAGAGAAGATATATCAAGCGAAGATATAACAACAAATTCTGTTATGAGAGAAAAAAAACTGGGAACAGTTCAGCTTATCTGTAAGCAGGACGGAATTATTGCAGGACTTGGGGTATTTCAAAGAACTTTTGAGCTTTTGGACAGAGATATACAAGTAAAATTTTATACTGAAGACGGAGAAAGTGTAAAAAAAGGTACTCTTCTTGCAGAAGTAACAGGAGATATAAGAGTTCTTCTTTCAGGAGAAAGAACAGCTCTGAATTATTTGCAGAGAATGAGCGGGATTGCAACATATACAAATAATGTGGTAAAATTATTGGAAGGAAGCGGAATAAAACTTCTTGATACGAGAAAAACAACTCCAAATATGCGTATTTTTGAAAAATATGCAGTAAAAATAGGAGGAGGAAGTAATCATCGTTACAATCTTTCAGACGGAATACTTTTAAAAGACAATCATATAAATGCAGCAGGAGGAGTGGCTCAGGCTGTAAAAATGGCAAAAGAATATGCTCCGTTTGTAAGGAAAATTGAAGTGGAAGTAGAAAATTTAGAGATGATGAGAGAAGCTTTGGAAGCGGGAGCGGATATAATCATGCTTGACAATATGACACCTGAAATGATGAAAGAGGCTGTAAAAATGGCAGCCGGAAAAGCCAAAACAGAATGTTCGGGAAATATTACAAAAGAAAATATAGAAAAAGTTATCAAAACAGGAGTTGATTATATCTCTAGCGGAGCATTGACACATTCTGCACCGATTCTTGATGTTTCTTTAAAAAATCTTCGTGTTTTGTAACTTGAGGGAGAAAAAAATGAGCGGAAAAGAAAGACGCAGAGAAATTTTAAATATGATAAAAGGAGCAAAAGAACCTATTTCAGGAACAGAACTTGCCAGAATATACAATGTGAGTCGTCAGGTAATAGTACAGGATATAGCTCTTTTAAGGGCTGAAAACAATGAAATATATTCTACAACAAGAGGATATATTATACAGGCTTCTGCTCATATTTTCAGCAGAGTTTTTTCTGTGTGCCACAGTGATGAAAATATAGAAGATGAGCTTAATGTCATTGTGGATACGGGAGGGATTATTGCAGATGTTTTCATAGAACATGGAATTTATGGAAATATTCGTGTAGAAATGAATATTAATTCCAGAAGAAAGATAAAAGAGTTTATGGAAAAGATAAAAAGCGGAGCTTCCACACCTCTTAAAAATCTCACTTTTGGAAAACATTTTCATACAATTCAGGCAGACAGTGAGGAAACTCTTGATTTAATAGAAAAAGAACTGAAAGAAAAAGGTTATCTTATTTCTTCCTGTTGACTATATTTTTAAAACAATATAGAATAGATTAATAAAAATTAATCTTGAGGAGAAATGGGAATGGATATTAAAGAGATACTGGAGAGAAATCCTGTAATACCGGCAGTAAAAAATGACACTTATCTGAATGAAGCTATAGAGAGCGGGAGTGAAATAGTTTTTGTTATTATGTCAAATCTTATGAATGTAAAAGATATTGTTAACAGATTGAAAGATGCGGGAAAAATAGTTTTTGTCCATGTGGATATGATAGACGGTTTTTCAAGTTCAAACTGCGGAGTTGAATATATCAGAAATTATACAAGAATAGACGGAATAATAACAACAAAACATAATATTGCAAGTTTTGCCAAAAAAAGCGGAATTTGTGTTATTCAAAGATTTTTTATACTTGACTCTTTTTCTTTTAAAAATACAATAACTCATATAAGAGAAAACAAACCTGATGCCGTGGAAATTCTTCCCGGAGTTATGCCGAAAATAATAAAAAGAATATGCAATCTTGTAAATGTACCTGTAATTACAGGAGGACTTATTGATGAAAAAGAAGATATCATCAATGCTTTAAGAGCAGGGGCAGAGGGAGTATCTACAACTGATAAAAAATTATGGGATTGAATTTGTGCTGAAAACAAGTTGATAAGATTATATTTTGTTTGAAATAATCTTTTATAGAACATAAAAATTAAAAAATAATTTGACAATTTGAATAAAAAAGAGTATCCTCTAGTATAGAGAAAAGAATACTGGCTGGTGATAAGTGATAGGCTGAAGAAATATCTTAATATGAACAAGATGTTTTTTCAGCTTTTTTTACAGAAGTATTCATAAAGTATACTAAATATTAAAAAGGTTTGAATGGAGGGAGAAGAGTATGGCAAGAATTATTAAAAATGTGTTGTTTGCAGCAATTCTGGGAATTTTATTTATTGCCTGCGGAGGATCAAAAGATAAGGGAGAAGAGGGAAAACCTGCTCCGAGAGTTATTAAAGTAAGTACAAAATTCGTTGATGATGAGCAGACAGCCAAATCATTGGTAAAAGTTGTTGAAGCAGTTAATAAAAGAAGCAACGGAACATTGGAGCTTCAATTATTTACAAGCGGAACACTTCCAATCGGTAAAGACGGAATGGAACAGGTTGTAAATGGGTCTGACTGGATTTTTGTTGACGGTGTAAATTTCTTGGGAGATTATATTCCTGATTATAACGCTGTAACAGGTCCGTTATTATATTCATCTTTTGAAGAATATTTGAGAATGGTAAGAACTCCTTTGGTACAAAATTTAAATAAACAAGCTGAGGAAAAAGGAATAAAAGTACTATCTCTTGACTGGCTTTTCGGTTTCAGAAGCATAATGGCTAAGAAAGCTATCAAAACTCCTGCTGACATGAAAGGAATAAAATTGAGAGTACCTACAAGCCAATTATATACATTTACTATTGAAGCACTTGGAGGAAATCCTGTTGCAATGCCATATCCTGATACTTATGCAGCTCTTCAGCAAGGAGTTATAGACGGAGTGGAAGGTTCTATAATGACTTATTACGGAACTAAACAATATGAAAATGTTAAAGAATACTCTTTGACTAGACACCTTTTAGGTGTATCAGCTGTATGTATTTCTAAAAAATGCTGGGACAGCTTAACTGATGAACAAAGAACAATTCTTCAGGAAGAATTTGACAGAGGTGCAGAAGACAACTTAGAAGCAACTGTTCAGCTTGAAGGAGAATACGAAGTTAAATTAAAAGAACTTGGTGTTAAATTCCATGAAGTTGATATGGAAGCATTCAACAAAGCAGTAGCACCTGTATATTCTATGTTCCCTAAATGGACTCCTGGAATATATGATGAAATCATGAAAGAACTTACAAAAATAAGAGAAGATATAAAAAACGGAAATTAAATTTAAGTAAATAAAAATTTGTAAACAGGGGACTTCTGTCCCCTATTTATAAATACTGCAAAAGTTTTTTATATTTTGATGAGGTGGTTTAATGAAGGATTTTTTGAAAAAGTTTGAATTATATCTTGGAAGTATATTTATTTCAGTAACTATTTGTGTTGTTATAATGAATGTATTTACAAGATATGTATTAAAATTTACATATTTTTGGGCAGAAGAAGTTGCTGTTGGCTGCTTTGTGTGGACAATATTTTTGGGAACAGCTGCTGCATACAGACAGAAAGCTCTTATTGGGGTGGAAGCTTTGGTTGTTCTTCTTCCTAAAAAAATAAGAAAGATAGTTGAAGCTTTTACATATCTTCTGCTGACATGTTTGAGCGGACTTATGTTTTGGTTTTCTTACGGATATGTTTCTACTTCTTCCAAAATAACAGCGGCACTGGAGATATCTTATGCCTATATAAATACATCTATTATTCTTGCTTTTGGGCTTATGACAATATATTCTCTGATTTTTACGATTGAAAGTTTCAGAGATGTGATAAAAAAAGAAAATAAAGATTAATTTTCAGGAGGGTAAGTATGCATGCATTAACACCGGTAATTGTGCTGTTTATTCTATTCTTTTTAAATATACCGATAGGTTTTGCTTTGATAGGGTCAGCACTTTTCTATTTTATATTTATAAATCAGACAATGGCAATGAATATGGTTATTCAGCAGTTTGTAACTTCTGTTGAATCATTTCCATATCTTGCTGTACCTTTCTTTATAATGGTGGGTTCTGTAATGAATTATTCAGGTATCAGTGAACAGTTGATGAATATGGCAGAAGTTTTGGCGGGTCATATGAAAGGAGGACTTGCTCAGGTAAACTGTCTGCTTAGTGCTATGATGGGGGGAATTTCAGGTTCTGCCAATGCAGATGCTGCAATGGAATCAAAAATTCTTGTTCCTGAAATGATTAAAAAAGGATTTTCTCCTGAATTTTCTGCAGCTGTTACGGCAGCTTCCTCAGCAGTAAGTCCTGTTATTCCGCCGGGAACAAATCTTATTCTTTATGCTCTTATAGCCAATGTACCTGTAGGAGATATGTTCCTTGCAGGATATACTCCGGGAATTTTAATGACTGTTGCTATGATGATAACAGTTTATATTATATCTGTAAAAAGAGGATATGCTCCTTCGAGAGAAAAAATGGCAAGTCCCAAAGAAATAGGAAGTCAGGCTCTGAAATCAATCTGGGCTCTTGCAATACCTTTCGGAATAATTATGGGAATGCGTATAGGAATGTTTACTCCAACTGAAGCCGGAGGAGTTGCAGTATTCTTTTGTTTTATTGTTGGTTTCTTTGTTTATAAAAAATTAAAATTAAAACATATACCTATAATATTGATGGAAACAGTTCAAAGTACAGGAGCTGTAATGGTTATAATTGCAGCAGCAAAAGTGTTTGGATATTATATGACTTTGGAAAGAATACCTCAAATGATAACAAATGGACTTATGAATTTTACAGATAACAAATTTGTACTTTTAATGGTTATTAATCTGCTTCTGCTGTTTGTAGGAATGTTCATAGAAGGAGGAGCAGCTCTTGTAATTCTTGCACCTCTTTTAGTTCCTGCTGTGAAAGCTCTTGGGGTAGATCCGCTTCATTTTGGAGTTATCTTTATAGTAAATATTATGATAGGAGGACTTACTCCGCCATTTGGTTCTATGATGTTTACAGTATGTTCAATAGTTCGTGTACGGCTGGAAGATTTTATAAAAGAAGTATGGCCTTTTATAGTTTCTCTTCTTGTTGTACTTCTTATTGTAACATATTCTGAAAGTATAGCACTGTTTATACCAAATCTTTTTAAATAAAAAATATGGGGGTGTTGCAATTTTATAAATGCAGCAGCCTCTTTTTTTATTAAAAAAGAAAATAATGTATTAAAATTTATCATATTTGTTTGAATGTTAAAATAAAGTAAAAAATATTGACAAATTTTTAAAAAAATAGTATCTTAATATAGAGAATAAAGCTGAGAGAACGGTGAAGCTTATGACTTTCTTTAGATTACACACTAAAGAATTTTTTAGGCTTCTTTTTATTTTCAGAAAATAGATATAGGGAGGGAAATTTATAAATGACTAAAAATTTTGCTCACAGAGGATTCAGCGGGAAATATCCCGAAAATACACTTCTGGCTTTTGAAAAAGCTGTGGAAGCAGGGGCACAGGGAATAGAACTTGATGTTCAACTCACAAAAGACGGAGAGATAGTTATAATTCATGATGAAACTATCGATCGTACAACAGACGGAAAAGGAGAAGTAGTTTCTTATACTTATGAAGAATTGAAAAAGTTTGATGCCTCATATATTTACAGAGGACAAATGGGATTTAATAAAATTCCTACACTGAGAGAATATTTTGAATTGATAAAAGATACAGATATAGTTACAAATATTGAACTTAAAACTGGAATAAACGAATATTTGGGAATTGAAAAAAAAGTGTGGGACATGATATGTGAATATAATCTGGCAGACAGAGTTATAATTTCAAGTTTCAACCATTACAGTATACTTAGAATGAAAGCTATTGCTCCAAAAATAAAATGCGGACTGCTTAGTGAAACTTGGATAATTGATGCGGGAAAATATACACGCAATCTGGGAGTGGAATGTTATCATCCTCATTTTGCAAATATGACAAAGGAAATTGTGAAAGAAATAAAAGCACAGGGGATTGAAATAAATACTTTTACAGTAAATAAAGAAAAAGATATCCGTGATATGATTGAAAAAGGAATAGATATTGTCATAGGAAATTTTCCTGATTTAACAAAACAAATAATAGAAGAATATAAAAACAGATAAAAATTTAAAAAGGAGAAAATTATGATAGATAAATTAGAATCGGTATTGGTATTGATTAATTCATGGCTTTGGGGAAGATGGCTTGTATTTGTACTTTTAGGACTGGGTATTCTTTACACATTTACAAATGGATTTATTCAGGTAAGATATTTTAAATTTATAATTAAAAAAACTCTTATAGATTCGTTTAAAGCAAGAAACGAAGAAAAAGGAAACGGTTCGATTTCTTCATTTAAAGCAATGATGGTTACTCTTGCAGGAAATGTTGGAGGAGGAAATGTAGTTGGTATTGCAACTGCCATAGCAGCAGGAGGTATGGGAGCTGTATTTTGGATGTGGTTTGCAGCATGTTTTGGAATGGCTCTTAAATATGGAGAAATTGTTCTTTCACAAATGTATCGTGGAAAAGATTCGGAAGGAAATATTTTGAGCGGACCTATGTATTATATAAGAGACGGACTTAAAGCTCCTTGGCTTGGGATTGTAATAGCTGTTTTGATGTGTACAAAAATGATGGGAGCAAATCTTGTTCAATCAAATACAATTTCAGGAATTTTATTTGCAAACTATCATGTTCCTACAAAAATTACAGGTATATGTTTGATTTGTCTTTTAATGGCAATAACTCTTGGAGGATTGAAAAGGGTAGCAAATCTTGCAACAACACTTGTTCCTGTAATGTCAGTATTCTATATTTGTGTCGGTGTACTTGTAATTCTTCTTAACATTCAGCAAGTTCCTGCAATATTTGCACAAATTTTCAGAGAAGCATTTTCTATGCAGGCGATAGCAGGAGGAACAGGAGGATATGTTATGACAAGAGCCCTTCAGTTCGGAATAACTCGTGGAATGTATTCTAATGAAGCCGGAGAAGGAACAGCGCCTTTTGCTCACGGGTCAGCAATAGTTGAACATCCTTGTGAAGAGGGAATTGCAGGAGTTACAGAAGTATTTGTCGATACAATCATAATCTGTACAATTACAGCTCTTGTTGTTGGAGTAACAGGAATGTATCAAAGCGGACACAGTGCAACAGTAATGGCTATTGAAGCATTTGGAACTGTTTGGAGTCCTTTGAAGCATATAGCAACTTTTGCTCTGCTTATTTTCTGCTTTACAACACTTATGGGACAATGGTTTAATGCAGCAAAAAGTTTCACATATGCTTTCGGACCTGCTGTAACAGCAAAAGTAAAATATATATTCCCATTTTTATGTATTGTAGGAGCAGTTACAAAAATAGATCTTGTTTGGACAATTCAGGATTTGGCAATGGGACTTGTAATTATACCTAACCTTATTGCTCTTATAATTCTGTTCCCTCAAGTTCGTGAAAAAACTAAGGAATATTTTTCAAATCCTAAATTTTATCCGGGAGCAGACAAAACAAAATAAAAATATGATATAATAAAATAAAAAACAGCAATACATAATTACAGAAACATCAGCAGGGCGGAATAAAACCGCCCTGACTTTATATATGTGAGGTGGAGTTATGGGAAATGCGGAAATGATAAAAAATTTTAAAAACCTTAAAAAGAAAAAATGTTTTCTTCTTGATATGGACGGAACAATATATCTGGGAAATAATCTTATTGAAGGAGCTGATAAATTTTTGGAAATTCTTCGTGAAGAGGGAAAAAGATATATTTTTCTTACAAACAACTCTTCAAAAAATAAAGAGGAATATGTGAAAAAACTTTCTAAAATGGGAATATCGGCACAGCTTAATGATATTTTTACTTCGGGAGAAGCTGCGGTTATCTATCTTAATAAAATCAAAAAAAATGCAAAGATTTTTTTAATGGGAACAAAAGCTCTTGAAGATGAATTTACAAGAGCAGGTTTTATTTTGGTAAAAGAGAAAGGGAAAGAAATAGATTTTGTGGTTTTGGGATTCGATACCACTCTTACATATGAAAAGTTATGGACAGCCTGTGAATATCTGGCAGAGGGAGTACCGTATATTGCTACACATCCTGATTTTAACTGTCCTCTCGCTGATGGAAAATTTATGCCCGATGCAGGAGCAATGATGGCTTTTCTTAAAGCTTCTACAGGCAGAGAGCCCCTTGTGATAGGAAAACCAAACAGATATATAATTGATGCTGTTCTTGAAAAATATTCTCTGAAAAAAGAAGATTTGGCAATGGTAGGAGATAGATTGTATACAGATATCAGAACGGGAATTGATAACGGACTTACTTCTATTCTTGTAATGAGCGGAGAAACTGACAAAAAAATGCTTGAAAATACAGAATTTATTCCTGATTATATTTTTGACTCTGTAAAAAACATAGGAGAGATTATGTCTGAAAATGATTGATAGAAATCCTAAAATATGGTAAAAAATATATAGTGGTATAATTTTAATATATTTTGGAGGTTATTGTTAGAATGGATAAAAAATATATTATAGCTTTGGATCAAGGAACTACAAGTTCGAGAGCGGTTATATTTGACAGCAGTCAGAAAATAGTAGGTGTGGCACAAAAAGAATTTAGGCAAATATATCCAAAAGAAGGTTGGGTAGAACACGACCCTATGGAAATATGGGCAAGCCAAAGCGGAGTTTTAGCAGAAGTAATTGCTAAAGAAGGAATATCACAGCACGATATAATAGGAATAGGGATAACCAATCAGAGAGAAACTACAATAGTATGGGACAAAAATACAGGAAAGCCTGTGTATAACGCAATAGTATGGCAGTGCAGAAGAACTGCGGGAATATGTGATGAACTGAAAAAAATCGAAGGGCTTGAGGAATATGTGAGAGAAAATACAGGACTTCTTATTGATGCGTATTTTTCAGGAACAAAAATAAAATGGATTCTTGATAATGTAGAGGGAGCAAGAGAAAAAGCTGAAAGAGGAGAACTTCTTTTCGGTACTGTGGACACATGGCTTATTTGGAAGCTGACAAACGGAAAGGTTCATGCAACAGATTATACAAATGCTTCAAGAACAATGATATATAATATTAAAAAACTTGAATGGGATGAAAAACTTTTAAATATTTTGGGAATTCCAAAATCAATGCTTCCTGAAGTAAAAGACAGTTCAGGGACATTTGGTTATGTAAACCTTGGAGGAAAAGGGGGACACAGAGTTCCTATTGCAGGAGCTGCAGGAGATCAGCAGGCTGCACTTTTCGGACAGGCTTGTTTCAACAAAGGAGATTCAAAAAATACATATGGAACAGGATGTTTCCTTTTGATGAATACCGGGGAAGAAATGGTAAGAAGCAATAATGGACTTATTACAACGATAGCAATCGGTCTTGACGGAAAAGTTCAATATGCTCTTGAGGGAAGTATTTTTATTGGAGGAGCAAGTGTTCAGTGGCTGAGAGATGAGATGAAGCTTGTGAGTGAATCTTCTGACACAGAATATTTTGCAAGAAAAGCAAAAGACAGCGGAGGAGTTTATGTTGTTCCTGCTTTTGTAGGTTTAGGAGCTCCTTATTGGGATATGTATGCAAGAGGGGCAATCGTCGGAATAACAAGAGGAACAAATAAAAATCAGATTATAAGAGCTACTCTTGAATCAATAGCATATCAGACAAGAGATGTTCTTGAAGCTATGCAGGAAGATTCCGGAATAAAATTAAATCATCTGAAAGTTGACGGCGGAGCAGCAGCAAATAATTTTCTTATGGAATTTCAATCTGACATTTTAGGCTCATGTGTAAGAAGACCTGTTGTTCTTGAAACGACAGCTATGGGAGCAGCTTATTTGGCAGGACTTGCCGTAGGATTTTGGGAGAGCAAAGAGGAAATTTCTGAGCAGTGGATTTTAGACAGAGAGTTTTCTCCAAATATGAGCGAAGATGAAAGAAGCAAAAAATATAAAGGCTGGAAGAAAGCTGTAAAAAGAGCTATGGCTTGGGAACTTGAAGATTAAAAATTATTAATTTTTTCTTGACAAAACAGAATAAAAAAGAGATAATTATAGAAGAAAATAAAAATTTAATAAAGACTAGAGATAAAGTGAGTCAGATAAAGAGAAGGAATTATCCTTCTGCTTTTTCTGACTCTTTTTTTTAAAACAGGGAGGAAAAAATGGTAGATGTTATTGTAATTGGAGCAGGAATAATGGGGGCAGCCGTTTCCCGTGAATTGTCTAAATATAATTTAGATATAACAGTGCTGGATAAAGAACACGATGTATCTAACGGAACAACAAAAGCCAACTCTTCTATAATCCATGCCGGTTATGATGCAAAAGAGGGAACTCTTATGGCAAAATATAATGTGGCAGGAAGCGAAATGTATGAAGAACTTTGCAGAGAAATAGATGCACCATATAAGAAAACAGGTTCATATGTTCTTGCATTTTCCGATGAAGAGAGAAAACATCTTGAGCTTCTTTACAAAAGAGGAATAGCAAACGGAGTAAGAGAACTTGAAATAATAGAAAGAGATGAAATTTTAAGAAGAGAACCGAATATCAGTCCAAAAGCTGTGGCAGCTTTGTATGCAGGAACAGCTGCTATAATTGGTCCTTATGAAGTGTGCATAAAGCTTATGGAAAATGCTGCGGAAAATGGAGTAAAGATAGAGCTTGATGCAGAAGTTACAAAAGTTGAAAAAACAGAAACAGGATATAAAGTTACTTTGAAAGACGGAAGAAGTTTTGAAGGAAAAACAGTAATAAATGCTGCAGGAGTTTATGCAGATATAATCAATAATATGGTAAGCAGCAAAAAATTTAAAATTCATCCAAGAAAAGGAGAGTATTATCTTCTTGATAAAGTACAAGGAAATCTTACAAATTCTGTAATTTTCCAATGCCCTAACGAAATGGGAAAAGGAATTTTGGTTGCTCAGACAGTACATGGAAATTTGATAGTAGGACCTACTGCTCAAGATATTGAGGACAGAGAAGATGTTTCAAATACTCTGTCAGCTTTTGATGTAATAAGAAGAGAATCGATAAAAAGTATAGAAAATATAAATTTCAGAGATAATATCAGAAATTTTGCCGGGCTTAGAGCCGAAGCAGATACAGGAGATTTCATTATTGGAGAAGCTCCCGATGCAGAAGGATTTTTCAATATAGCAGGAACAAAATCTCCGGGACTTTCATCAGCACCTGCAATAGCTGTTGATGTGGCAGAAATGATAGTAAAAAAACTTGAAGCTTCTAAAAAAGAAGTATTTAAGAAAAACAGACCGCAGATACATTTTATGAATCTTTCTCCTGAAGAAAAAGCGGAAGTTATTAAAAAAGACCCAAGATACGGAAAAATAATATGCAGATGTGAAAGCATAACAGAGGGAGAAATTGTTGATGTTATTCACAGAATGGCAGGAGCAAAAACAGTTGACGGAGTTAAGAAAAGATGCAGACCCGGAGCAGGAAGATGTCAGGGAGGTTTCTGCGGACCGAGAGTTCAGGAAATTCTTGCGAGAGAACTTAACGAAAAACTGAATGAAGTTGTTCTTGACAAAAAAGGTTCATATATTTTAACAGAAGAAACTAAACAAGCTAAATAACAGGGGGATTTGAAATGAAATATGATTTGGTTGTAATAGGAGGAGGACCCGGAGGTCTTGCGGCAGCAATCGAAGCCAGAAACAATGGTGTTGAAAATATATTGGTAATAGAAAGAGATAAAGAGCTGGGAGGAATTTTACAGCAGTGTATTCATAACGGATTTGGACTTCACGAATTTAAAGAGGAGCTTACAGGTCCTGAATATGCAGAAAGATTTATTAAAAAACTTTA
>UQXM01000005.1 GCA_900545035.1 uncultured Fusobacterium sp.
CTACGATTGCCAAAGAGATGTCGGGCTTTGTAATCTCCCCTTTTCCTCTTATTGTAGAATAATTTGGTTTGAAACCGTTTTCAACATCTACTCCCAAAGTACTTTTGGGAAGATCTCTTATGTGTCCGAAAGAAGCTGTTACATTAAAACTGCTTCCCAGTATTTTTTCTATTGTTTTTGCTTTAGCCGGGGACTCAACTATTACTAAATTCTTTTTTGGTGATTTTTTTCTTGCCATTAATTTCCATCCCTTTCATCTTTATTTATGTTAAACCCATTCTAATATTTAAAGTTCTTGTTTAATTATATTAGAAGAATGTTAAAAAATCAATATTTCTTTCAATTTTCTTATTTTTTTCTTCTGTACTTTCCACCGGAAATACTTGATACAATTCCTTTTATCTCCATATCCATAAGAATTGCCAAAAGATTTTTTGCTTTTATTCCGCTTTCTGCAATCATTTCATCAAGACTTTTTTCCACTGTAAGAATACTATAAACAGCCCTTTCGTTTACATCAAGAGGAAGTTCACATTCGGCAGTATTTTCTTTTCCTGCTTTCCAACCATATTCATCCAATATATCTTTTCCTGATGTAATAAGTTTTGCTTCCGATTTTTTTATCAGTTCGTTTGTTCCCGCAGAAGCAGGAGAATATATATCTCCCGGAACAGCAAAAACCTCTCTTCCCTCTTCCAAAGCAAGAGCAGCTGTTATAAGACTTCCCCCTTTTTCTTTGCTTTCAATAACTGCTGTTCCTCTGGAAAGTCCTGCAATAATCCTGTTTCTTCTTGGAAAATTAAAATTATTCGGTGGTGTTCCAAGAGGATATTCAGAAATAATAAGTCCTTCTTCTCCAATAAGATTCCAATATTTTCTGTTTTCAGCAGGATAAATTACATCCAGTCCCGAACCTACAACAGCTATTGTTTTTCCTTTTTTTTCAAGAGTTCTTCTGTGGCATACAGTATCTATTCCGGAAGCCAGTCCGCTCACAGTAACAACTCCGGCACTTACTAAATCATCGATTATTTTTTCACAGGCATTTTTCCCATAAACGGTGGGTCTTCTTGTTCCCACAATACCAATTGTTCTTTTTTCTGTAAGAGTGATATCCCCTTTGTAATATAAAAACAAAGGAGGATGAGAAATATTTTTCAATTTTTCCGGATAATTTTTATCTTTCAAAGATATTATTTTTATTCCATAATTTTCATATCTCTGTATTTCTTTTTCTAAATTCAGATTTTTTGAAAAAAATATTTTTTCTATCGTTTCATTGTCAAATTGAAAATAAAATCTCAACTGGTCTTTATCCAGTTTGAAAATATCTTCATAATTTTCAAGTCTTTCCATAAGTTTTTCAACGGCACTGTCTTTTATCCCTGCCGCTCTGAGTCTGTACCATTCCATTGTGTTCTCCCATTATTTTGCATATGCTCTTACAAGCAGGTCGCTTATAAGTTTTGAATCAGGATAGAGAACTCTTCCCTCTGTAAGAATTTTCTTTGCCTTTTCATATTCTTCCCTCAAAATATATATATTTCCGAGAGCTGTATAAGCTTCCTCTGTATTTTTCATCTGTTTGTATTTCAAAAAGTCTGCCAGTGCTTCTTTGTATCTTCCTATATTTCTGTAACAAATCCCTCTTCCAAGATAAGCTTCCGAAATATTCGGACTCATATATATTACTTCACTGTAATAATCTATGGCTGTCAAATCATATCCCAAAAATCTGTTTGTTACAGCCGCTCCGAAAAGATTGTCCGCAGTATCTATATTTTTACTGAAAATATCTTTTGCTCTTTCATATTTTCTGTTTATAAAATATTGATTTCCCAATCTGTATATTTTTTCAGGATCGCTGCTTATCTCTTCCAGATAAGTACGGAAAAATTTCTCGTAATATCTTATCATCGGTGTGGTTTTTTCTCTCACCTTTTCATTTGTAATAGCTGTTTCAAGAGCCGCTATTTCAGGAGGACGGCAGTCTCCTTGTTTAACAGGTTTTACTTCTATCTGAAAAGTTTTTTCTTTTTTTGTTTTTTCATCTATATATTTAAATTCCAAAAAAGCAGGAATTTTTCTTCCTGTTTCTTCTTCCTCCACAGCTGCCGAAGAATTGTTTAAACTTTTTTCTTCTTTCTTTTCTTTATGATTTCCAAAAAAATTTCCGAAAAAAGCATAATTATCCTTTCCCTCGCTGTGAGAAACTGCTGTTAAAGCTAAAAACAAAAACAATATCAGTTTTTTCTTCATAAATTTTGTATCTCCTTTATTACGCTTACAAAAGCTCCGTTATATAAATTTGTTGATACTTCATCTCCGACTTTCAAAGAAGCTGTATCTTTTAAAATCTCTCCCTCTTTTCTGGTAATGCTGTACCCTTTTGAAAGTGTTGAAAGAGGATTAAGATTTATAACTTTCTCTGTTTTAAGAACAAGATTTTGTTTTTTCCTTTCCAAAAATATTTGAAAAGCTCTTACAAACTCTCTTTCTTTTCCCACAATTTCATCTCTGTATCTGTCTGTCTCTCTTGCAAAATTTTTCAGCACATAGGCAGATTTAAGATTTTCCAATTCCTTTCTGCTGCTGTCAAATTTTGCTTTTATAAGAGAAGTCAGATATCTTTTTCTGTTTTCAAGCATGCTGTCTATATCTGCTCTTACAGGCACTGCAATCTCTATACTTTGTGTAGGAGTGGCAGCTCTCACATCAGCTGTAAAATCTGTCAGAAGAAAATCGATTTCATGTCCTACTGCTGAAATAATAGGTTTTTTGCAGTTAAAAAAAGCAAGTGCTGTCTGCTCTTCGTTAAAAGCCCATAAATCCTCTATGCTCCCTCCTCCTCTTCCTGCTATTATCAAATCAATTTCATCTATTTTATCAAGAGTCTCTATCCCTTTCACTATTTCTTCCACAGCTCCCGGTCCTTGTACTTTGGCAGGATAAACATAAATATCAATATTTTTCATTCTTTTTCTTGTGGTATTTATTATATCATGAAGAGCCGCTCCGTTTAAAGATGTAACAACTCCGATTGCTCTAGGATATTTAGGAAGAGATTTTTTATATAACGGAGAAAAATATCCTTTACTTTCAAACTCTTGTTTTACTTGCTCAAGTTTTCTGTAAAGTTCTCCTATTTTATCCTCTTTTTCTATGTGTCTTACAAGAACCTGAAAATCTCCTCTGTTTTCATAAAATCCCACATCTCCGAAAATTTTTACAGCATCTCCCTCTTTTAAATCTTCAGGAATTTTTTTATATTTATAACTGAATGCTGCACATTTCACCTGACATTTTGTATCTTTCAATGTAAAATACAAATGTCCGCTTCTGTAATAATTTACTCCTGAAAGTTCTCCTTTTAAGAAAAATTCCTGCAAATCAGAATTTTCTTCAAGATAATTTTTTACAATTTTATTAAATTCACTCACTGTATATATTCTGTCTGCCATAATTCCTCTTTTTATATATTAAAATTCCAATAAAATATTTTTAAGTTTTATCATCTCGTCTCTTTTTTTAATAGCATTTTCAAAATCCAATTCCTCTGAAAGTTTTTTAATCTCTTTTAAAAGTTTTTGGATATCTTTTTCTATTTCGTCTTTAGATCTGTATTTTTTCTGTTCAGATATATTTTTTGTTTCTTCAGCAGGAAGTCCGTAATCAAGATTAAGCACCTCTTCCGATACTTCTCTCACAACACTTTTAGGATCAATATGATGAAAAGCATTGTATTCTCTCTGAATTTTTCTTCTTCTTTCTGTTTCGTCTATCGCCTGCTTCATTGATTTTGTAATAATATCTCCGTAAAGAATTACTTTTCCGTTGATATTTCTTGCAGCTCTTCCGATTGTCTGAATAAGAGAGCGTCTGCTTCTCAAAAAACCCTCTTTGTCAGCTTCCAAAATTGCTACCAGTGAAACTTCGGGAATATCCAGTCCCTCTCTCAAAAGATTTATTCCAACAAGAACATCAATGTCTCCATGACGCAGTTCTCTTATAATATCTATTCTTTCAAGAGTATCTATGTCTGAGTGCATATATTTTACTTTTACACCAAGATTTGCATAATATTCTGTAAGTTCTTCCGCCATTTTTTTGGTAAGAGTGGTTACCAGAACTCTCTCTTTTTTCTTTACTCTCTCTCTTATTTCATGCAGTAAATCATCAACCTGATTTTCTGTTTTTCTCACACTGATTTCAGGGTCAATAAGTCCGGTAGGTCTTATCAGCTGTTCCGCAACTTCTCCATGAGAAACTTCCAGTTCAAAATCTCCCGGAGTGGCCGATACATAAATTATTTGATTTGCTATGCTCTTAAACTCTTCAAATCTTAAAGGTCTGTTGTCAAGAGCCGCTTTCAGCCTGAAACCATTTTCCACAAGATTTGTTTTTCTTGCTCTGTCCCCGTTATACATTCCCCCTATTTGAGAAACTCCTATGTGGGACTCATCTATAAATATAAGGAAATCTTTCGGAAAATAATCAATCAGTGTATCGGGTCTTTCTCCCGGCTTTTTTCCCGTCAGATATCTGGAATAGTTTTCTATTCCTTTACAATAGCCTATTTCCTTTATCATTTCCATGTCATAGTTTGTTCTCTGTTCAAGTCTTTGAGCCTCCAAAAGTTTTCCGTCTTTTCTGAAAGCTTCCGTTTCAATCTCCATATCTTTTTTTATCTCTTCCAAAATTCTTTCCACATCATCTTCCTCTGTAAGATAATGTGAAGCAGGAGGTATCATAATTCTCTCCATATTTTTCTTTATCTTCTGTCCTGTAATTGTATTTATTTCAGAAATACTTTCCAAATCATCTCCAAAATATTCCAGCCTGTATCCCACTTCCTGTGAAGATGGATAAATATCAATAACATCGCCTTTTATTCTGAATTTTCCTCTCTCAAAAGCAATATCGTTTCTTTCGTATCTAAGGCTCACAAGTTTTTCTATCAGAGCATTCCTGTCATATCCTGTTTTCAAATCAATAGGAATTGTGTTTTTCTTATATGTTTCTGCTGATCCCAGTCCGTAAATTGCCGATACGGAAGCGACAATTATTGTATCTCTTCTGTTTATTACAGCGGAAGTTGCCGCATAACGAAGTCTGTCTATCTCATCATTTATAGCAGAATCTTTCTCTATATATGTGTCTGTTGATTTTATATATGCTTCAGGCTGATAATAGTCATAGTAAGAAACAAAATATTCCACAGCATTTTCAGGAAAAAAATTTTTATACTCTGAGTACAGCTGAGCTGCCAGTGTTTTGTTCGGAGCAAGAATAAGAGCAGGTCTTTCTGTTTCTGCTATTATATTCGCTATTGTAAAAGTTTTTCCCGAACCTGTTACCCCCAAAAGAACTTGGTCTTTCACACCTCTTCTTATTCCGTCGGCTATTTTTGCAATGGCTTCGGGCTGATCTCCTGTGGGCTTAAATTTTGAATGCAGTTTAAATAACATTTTCTCACCTCCATTACATTGTATATGATTTACAGATAAATTAAAAGTGTTATTTTTTTATATAAAAACAGCGGGAAATTTTTCTGCTCCCGCTGATGTTTTTTTATTAATCTTCTTCTATTTCTTCAATAACTCTCAACACTTTTTTGCAGTGATTTTCTTCGGCAATATCTTTCGGAGTCTGCCCTTTATAATTTTCCTGATCTAAGTCAGCTCCATAATCCCAAAGCAGTTTGAAAATTTCATCTGAATCCTGTCTGGCTGCAATATGCAAAGGTGTTTCATGATTTTTGTTTTCTATATTAGGATCTGCTCCATAATACATTAAAGCGTCCACAAAATCATACTTTTCCTTCTGCACAGCAATATGCAGAATAGTAAATCCTTTGCTGTCTTTCTCCTCCACAGCACTGATACTCATGTTTTCATTAAAGTTTTCAAGATCGTCGTTTTCTAAAAACGTCAAAAGTTCCATCGTCACCCCTAGTTATTTTTCCCTTTCTTCTGTAATTTTTTATAATTTTTTACAATTTAAAATTTTTCTGTTCTGTTTATTTTTTATTTTTTGCTTTCACACACTATTATACTATAAAATCATTTATTTTCAAGTAATTTTAATATCCATTTTCCTGCAGAAACAGAGGACTTTCTATCTCAAGCTTGTTTTTTCGCCCTTTTGAAGCTTGTATAAGAACAAGATTAGAATTTTTTTCTCTGTCAAAAAAAACAAATTTCGCTCTTTTTACCGAAAAACCATTTTCTTCAAAAATACGACAGATTTCTAAAAATCTGTGGCTTCTGTGTACTATAAACAACTCGCCTCTGGGCTTTAAAAGTCGTCTGCTGTTTTCTGCCAGTTTTTTTATATCCAAAAATATTTCATGTCTTGCTATTTTTTTATTTTCATTTTCGGATATTTTTTTTCCGTCCAGCTCCATATACGGCGGATTTGAAATTATATAATCAAAACTGTTGCCCTCTTTCAAATCAGCCACATCTCCCTCAAAAATTTTTATCCTGTCAGAAAGATTATTTTCTTCCACATTTTTTCTGAAAACCTCAAGAGAAGATTTTTGAATTTCTATCCCAAAAATATTTTTCATATCTTTTTTTTCTGCAAGAAGCACAGGTATTATTCCGCAGCCGCTTCCTATATCCAAAATTTTTCCTTCGGTTTTTCCTTGAAAAAAATCTGCCAAAATAACTGCATCTACAGAAAATCTGAATCCTTTTTTCAGCTGATATATTTTTAAACCGCTTTTAAGTAAAGTTACATCATAATTTTCCTGCATAGCCCTACTCTTTTTCCAAATCCTTGTGAGCTTTCTCTTCCTCTGTTGTTTCACTTTTCAGTTTTTTAGCTTCTTTTCTGTTAAACTTAATCTCACTGATATCAAATTTTGTTATTCCCAGCTGTGGTACATCTACATAAAGGAATCCGTTAAGAGGGCTGATACTTACCACTTTTCCCTCTCCTTTTTCAGTTCCGACATTTTGATTTATTGCAGGGAAATTTTTCAAAGCTTCTTCATATTGTGCATACTCATAATTTATACAACAAAGAAGCCTTCCGCACACACCTGATATTTTTGAAGGATTAATTACAAGCCCCTGATCTCTTGCCATTTTTATTGATACAGAATTAAATTTATTTATAAATGTACGGCAGCAAAGTTCTTTTCCGCATACACCGATATCACCCAAAATTCTGGCTTCATCTCTTACACCAATCTGTCTAAGCTCTATTCTCAGTTTGAATATATTCGCAAGATCTTTTACCAGTTCCCTGAAATCTATTCTTCCCTCTGCTGTAAAATAAAAAATAAGTTTTGTTTTGTCAAAAGTATATTCTGTATTCACTAGCTTCATAGGAAGATTATGTTTCGCTACTTTTTCTCTGCAGATCTTCTGAGCCTCTTCCGCTTCTTTTCTAAGAAGTTCGTATTTTGCAACTTCTTCTTCAGAAGCTTTTTTAATTACAGGTTTCAAGGGAAGAACAAGGTATTTTTCCGAAAGAGTGATAGGAGTATTATATACCACACCTATTTCCTGCCCTCTTATTGTATCAACAATTACTCTGTCCCCTTTTTTGTATGTTTCATTTTTATCTGTTACTTCAAAATAATATCTCTTTTTTGTTATATCAAACATAACTCCAAGAACAGTAAAAAACTGCTCCGGCTCAGTATTAACAGCTTTTATTTCTTCTGCCATTTTTCCTCCTTAATATTTATATCAAATAAGTCCCTCTTCCAGAAAACTGAAATAAGAGTCCTTAGTTATTATTATATGGTCTATAACTGTTACATCTACCATTCTGAAAAAATCTTTCATCTCTTTTGTAAGCTCTATATCCTTTTGAGAAGGCTCTGTATTTTCTGAAGGATGATTGTGAACAAACACAACAGCTCTCGCATTATGATACAAAACTCTTTCTAAAATTTTTCTCGGATATACTGTACTTTTATTTATTGTTCCGGTAAAAAGATTTTCAGTTTCTATTATCTCATTTACTGAGTTTAAAAACAAGACTTTAAATTCTTCATTTTTGGAATAACCTATATCTGTACGAAGATATGCTATAAGTTGGTTTTTATTTTTTAATGAAACCTTTTGTTTCTTTGCTCTGTCTTCAAAGGAAAAAGCTGCAATATCTCCTATAAATTTCAGAAAAATTCCTGTTATCTCTCCCACTCCCGAAATTTTTTTCAATTCCTCTATATCAGCCTTAAATACAGCATCAAGAGTTTCATATTTTTCCAGAAGTTTTTTGGCAGCAGGCTTTGTATCCACTCTCGGTCTTGCAAAAGTAAGAAGAAATTCCAATACTTCATAATCCTGAAAACTTTTATATCCCTTTTCAATATATCTTTTTCTCAGTCTTTCTCTGTGTCCTGTACAATCTTTTTCCTGCTGCATATTTTTCCCCTCAATTTGCCTGCTGATTATTAAACATTTCATAAACCTCTTCAGGTGTTTTCATATTTTTATATATTTCCAAAGCTGATTTTATTATCGGATAAGCAAGAACCGCTCCTGTTCCCTCTCCCAATCTCATATTCATATTAAGAAACGGCTCTGTTCCCAATTCTTTTAATATTATTTTCATTCCCGGCTCTTCACTCATATGTGTTATAAGGAGATAATCTTTTATGAGAGGATTTAATCTGCATGCGGCAAGTGCTGCCACACTCGAAATAAATCCGTCAACAAGAATAAGTTTTCTGCATTTTGCAGCTCCTATATAAAGCCCTGTGAGAAAAGCTATGTCAAGTCCGCCCACACTGGCAAGAATCTCAAGTACATCAAGCTGGAATGTATTGTATTTAACACAGCTTTCAAATATTACTTTTCTTTTTTTCAGAAGCTTTTCGTCTGAAAGTCCTCCCCCTCTTCCTACAACATCTTCAATACTTGATCTTGTAAGAGAATATAAAACTGCCGAACTTGTTGTGGTATTTCCTATTCCCATTTCTCCGTTTGAAAAAATATCATAATCATTTTCTAATTCTTCCATCAAAAGAATTCCGTTTTCAATAGCTTCCACAGCCTGTTCCACTGTCATGGCAGGTGTTTTGTAAAAATTTTCGGTTCCATTCATTACTTTCATATTATAAAGATTTTTATATTTTCTGGGTATGGAATTTTTCATTCCTGTATCAACCACTTTTAAATCAATTCCCAAAGTTCTGCACATAATTCCTATTGCTGCAGTTTCATTGAGCATTGCTTCTGATACAATTCTTGTGTATTCTTCCGGGCATGAAGAAATCCCCTCTTCAATAACTCCGTTATCAGCTGCTGCAACAATATGACATCCTTTTGTTTTTATATCTTCAAAATAGTTTTCAAATATTCCCGCAAGCTTTATAACTATTTTTTCCAGCTGTCCGAGACTTCCCTCCGGTTTCATTTTGGAATTCCATGTTTTGACAGCTCTGTTCATTGAATTTTTATTAAGCACTGTAATCTCTTTTAAACTTTCCTCCAGTCTTTTCATCTTGCCGTACCTCCAAGATTAAATCCCGATAAAACAGGAAAATCTCCGTCAAAATCTATAACCGCAATTCCCCCGTTTTTTATTTTAAATTTCCAGTAACCGTCAAGCCCTCCCGAAATATACCAACTTAAAAGAGAACAGATAATCCCCCAGTGTGTTATCACAAGATTATTTTTACTTTTATCCAGACTTTCTGCAAATTCAACAGCTCTTTTCTGAAGCATAATCGGATTTTCTCCGTTTACATAAGAATAATTTTTCCAATCCGCTTCACATTTTTTCATCTCTTCGGGAAATTTTTTCATTATTTCATCATATGTAAACCCTTCAAAAATTCCAAAATCCAATTCTCTTATAAGAGAAGATTTTTCTATTTCCAGATTTTTGTAATTTACAATTCCCGCAGTTTCAAAAGCTCTTTTCATTGTGCTTGAATATATTTTATCATAGTCAAGATTAAATTCCTTTAAAATTTCACAGGCTTTTTCCGCCTGTTTTCTTCCTGTGGCATTTATAGGAACATCTAAGCGTCCGTAATATATCCCGTCTTTGTTCATATCAGTCTGCCCGTGTCTTATTAAAATCAGTTTTCCCATATATCCTCCTTATTTACAGCAGTCTACATTGAAAACTGTTTTCCTATTTCCACAGCAAGAGAGATATAAAATCCGAATAAAATCATAACTTCAGAAAGTTCCAAAATTGCTCCCAAAGTATCTCCTGTTATTCCCCCTATTTTTCTCTCCATAAGTTTTGCAAAATATAATCCCAGAGCCATAACTATTACTGTGATATTTAATATATGAAGAGGATTTAATACTTTTAAAATTCCTGCTCCCATTACTGTCGAAAATATCAACCCTATTGCACAAGCTGTAAGAAGTCCTGTTTTATCTGTATTATCCACAAACTCTTTTGCACTTCCCGAACTTCTTGCATAAGGAGAAACTGTGCAGTTAAGTACAGGATTTATTCTGGCAAGAACAGGTGAAACAAGAAGCACTGCTCCGACAGAATTTTTTACTCCTATTATATTTCCTATAACTCCTAAATTCATATCATTTATTCCGGCTATTAAAAATATTTTTAATGCAAAATAAAGAACAAGAGCTATTCCTCCGTTTGTTCCCAATCTTGAATCTTTCATTATCTCAAGCATTTTCTGCTTGCTTCTGTAACTGAAAATTCCGTCAAAAGTATCAGCCAATCCGTCAAGATGAAGAGCCCCTGTAAGAATAACTTCAACAGTAACAACTATTGCTGCCAAAAGATATGAGGACATTATAAATTTCGCCCCGATAAAATATGTCAGATACAGTATCGCCCCTATTACAATTCCAACAACAGGAAAAAATTTCATGCTTTTTCCCAGTTCTTTTGAATCAAATTCCGGATTTAAAGGAATAGGCAGTCTTGTCATAAATTTAAAAAGTAAAATTAAGCCTTTCATTTTTATATAAACCTCCAAAAATTATTTTAATTTCATATTAAGACCAGACACAACAAGATATGCTTCATCTGAAGCCTGTGCCATAATCTGATTTATTTTTCCGCCGATATCTCTGAAATGTCTGCCAAGAGGTGTGGACGGTACAAGTCCAAGTCCAACTTCGTTTGACACAGCCACCATATCAATCTCGTTCTCTTTTACAAAATCAATAACTGACTGTATTTCCTCGGTAATTTTTTCTCTCACCGCATCAACTTCTTTCATTGTGATATTATCCCAATCATATTTTTCTTCCATAATCATAAGATTTGTTACCATATTTGTAATACAGTCAAGAAGTATAACCTCATATCCCTCAATATGATTTTTTAAAACTTTTGCAATATTTTTATAATTTTCTATTGTTTTCCAATCTCTCCCTCTCTGCTTTTTATGTTTTTCAATTCTGTCTTTCATTTCATCATCAAAAGGAATTCCAGTGGCAAGATATATTTTGCTGCTGTATCTTTCCTGTATAAGTTTTTCTGCAAAAGAGCTTTTTCCGCTTCTCGCTCCTCCTGTTACATAAATTATTTTACCCAAAGTAATGCCTCCTTCCAGTATAATATTCCCTAAAAATAATTATATCATATTCTTTCCCAAAATTCCCTAAATAAATTATTCAAATCAGAAAATATTCAGACAAAACAAAAAGAGATGAATAGAAAAATGTCAAATTTTTTCCCATTCATCTCTTTGATTTTTCAGAAAACTTTAATTATTTTCTTCCTCTTTTAGCCGGTTTGTTGATTCTGTCTTCTAAATCTTTACCAACTTTAAATTTGATATATTTTTTAGGAGTAATTTTGATAGATTCTCCAGTTCTTGGATTTCTTCCTTCTTTTCTCTTAGTTTCTCTTCTTTCAAAAGTTCCTAATCCTCTGAAAATTAAAACCTCATCTTGTGTAAGAGCCTCTTTCATTGTCTCAATGAAAAGTTCTACTTGTCTTTTAGCTTCTTCTTTGCTTCTTAAGTTTGCTTTAACCATGAATAATTCTGCAAATTCTCTTTTTTTCATAAAATTCTCAATCTCCTTTTTATTTTTTATTAAGCAGTACCTCTCAAGATATTTCTGCTTTAACATTAACACTGCTTTTCTGAATAAATCAGTCGCAAGAAAATGTGTACTATTACTTATACCATATTCTTACATAAAAATTCCACAACAAAATAATTTTTTTATTGTATCTCTTCCTTATTTTAAGATACTTTTCATTTTTTGTCAATATTTACAATAAGTTAAGCTAAAAAAATATTTTTATCATTTTTCAGTTTATAATTATAAGACTGCTAATTAAAGGTTTTAGTCTAAAAATAAAAAAATTTTTTATCCTTTTAGGAGAAGCTCTTTAAATTCTGCTGCTGTTAATCTGCTTTTTGTAAGCGTTTTGGCAGAAATTTTTGAAACATCTCCCATACTGTACTGTAAGTTTGTCAGAGAATTTATATGAGTAACGGCAATGGCAATTGCATCTGCCGCATCATCAGGTTTTGGTATCTCTTCCATTTTCAGCAGAGTTTTTACCATAAGCTGCACTTGTTTTTTATCAGCCTTTCCGTATCCTGTTATTCCTATTTTTACCTGAAGAGGAGTATACCCCTGTATTTTTAAACCGTTTCTTTTTCCTGCAAGAAGAATTACTCCTCTGGCTTCTCCCACAGAAATTACTGTTTTATTATTTTTAAAATAAAAAAGTTCTTCTATCGCCATATGCTCCGGAGAATATTTTTTTATTATCTCTTCCACACCGTTAAAAATTTCAAGAAGTCTTTCTTCCATTGTAAGCTCTTTTGCTGTATATATACATCCATATTCCAGCAGTTTCATTTTTTTATTTTCATATTCTATTACGGAAAATCCCACAATGGCTGTTCCCGGGTCAATTCCCAAAATTCTCATTTTTATCTCCTGTCTTTCATTTTTCAATATTATAGCTTAATAAAAATTAAAAATCAATAATTTCAGATAAAGTTATCTGTTTTTATAGATAAAAAAATTGGAATATGTTACAATTTTAATAGAAAATAAAAAATACAAAAGGTGATTGTATATGCTGGATAAAATAATTATAAAAGGTGCAAGAGAACATAATCTTAAAAATATAGATGTGGAAATTCCAAAAAATAAATTTGTTGTTATAACAGGAGTGAGCGGAAGCGGAAAATCTTCTCTTGCTTTTGATACAATTTATTCTGAGGGACAAAGAAGATATGTGGAAAGTCTTTCTGCTTATGCAAGACAGTTTATAGGGCAGATGAAAAAACCTGAAGTGGATTCTATCGAGGGGCTTTCTCCCGCCATATCTATCGAACAGAAAACCACAAACAAAAATCCCCGTTCAACAGTGGGAACAGTTACAGAGATCTACGATTATATGAGACTGCTTTTTGCTCATATCGGTACTGCACACTGTCCAATCTGCGGAACAGAGGTAGACAAAAAAAGTATCGAAGAAATTATTGATAATATAATGGAAAAATTTCACGATAAAGATAAAATGATTATTCTTGCTCCCCTTGTGAGAGAAAAAAAAGGTACTCATAAAAATCTGTTTCTGAATTTGTTAAAAAAAGGATTTGTCAGAGCCAGAGTAAACGGAGAAATTCTGTATCTTGAAGACGAAATCGAATTGGATAAAAACAAAAAACACAACATTGAAGTCGTTGTGGACAGATTGATTTTGAAAAAAGAGGACAACGATTTTATTTCAAGACTTACGCAGTCTGTGGAAGCAGGAACAGAACTTTCGGGAGGAAAAATTATTATAAACATAAACGGAGAGGATTACACATACAGTGAAAATTATGCCTGTCCGTATCACGAAGATGTAAGCATTCCCGAACTTACTCCAAGACTTTTTTCTTTTACACTAATTTTCTTAAAATGATGAACTGCCTCGAAGGCTGCTACATTACGGAGCCTGTCCCGAATGTAAAGGTATAGGGCAAAAACTTGAAGTTGATGAAAATAAACTGATAATTGATAAAACTCTTTCAATCGAAGACGGAGGACTTTATGTTCCGGGAGCTTCTACTAGAAAAGGGTGGACATGGGAAATGTTTCTTTCAATGTGCCGTGATTTTAATATAGATTACACTATTCCTGTGGAAGATATTCCAAAAGAACAGCTCGATATTATTTTTCACGGAACAGATAAAAAATTCAGATTTGACTTTGAGTCTTCCGAATTTTCTTTCCACGGAATGAGAGAATTTAAAGGAATAGTAAAAAATCTGGAAAAAAGATATTACGAAACTTTTTCCGATACAGCCAAAGAGGAACTGGAAAACAGATTTATGATTGAAAAAGAATGTAAAGTATGCCACGGAAAAAGACTGAAAGATGAAGTTCTTGCCGTTACAATAAACGGAAAAAATATTATCGATATCTGCCTTATGAGTATAACAGATGCTCTTAAATTTTTTAATGACCTTACTCTTACACCAAAGCAGGAACATATTGCCAAAGAAATTTTGAAAGAAATTAGAGAAAGACTTACCTTTATGATAAATGTCGGGCTTGATTATCTTTCTCTCTTCCGTTCAACAAAAACTCTTTCAGGAGGAGAATCTCAAAGAATAAGACTTGCCACACAAATCGGTTCGGGACTTACAGGAGTTCTTTATGTTTTGGACGAGCCAAGTATAGGGCTTCATCAGCGGGACAACGACAAACTTCTTGCCACTCTGAACAGATTGAGAGATTTGGGAAATACACTGATTGTGGTGGAACATGATGAAGATACAATGAATCAGGCAGATTATATTTTTGATTTAGGACCGGGAGCGGGAGAGTTTGGAGGAGAACTTGTAGCTTTCGGAACTCCTGCACAAGTAAAAAAAGTTAAAAATTCTCTTACCGGAAAATATCTGAAAGGTGCTCTTAAAATAGATGTTCCCGAAAAGAGAAGAACTTCCGATAAATTTATTGAACTTTTCGGAGCAAAAGGAAATAACCTTAAAAATATTGATGTAAAAATTCCTCTTGGAGTTCTTACTGTTATAACAGGAGTGAGCGGCAGCGGAAAATCCACTCTTATCAATCAAACTTTATTCCCTGTTCTTTTTAATGAACTTAATAAGGGAAAACTTTATCCTTTGGAATATAAAAAAATATCAGGGTTGGAAAATCTTGAAAAAGTAATTGATATTGACCAGTCGCCAATAGGAAGAACTCCCCGTTCAAATCCTGCCACATATACAAAAATTTTTGATGATATAAGAGATATTTTTGCTCAGACAAAAGATGCAAAAATAAAAGGATTTTCAAAGGGAAGATTTTCTTTCAATGTCAAAGGCGGAAGATGTGAAGCTTGTCAGGGAGCAGGAATTATAAAAATAGAAATGAATTTCCTACCTGATGTATATGTAGAATGTGATGTGTGTAGAGGAAAAAGATACAACAAAGAAACTCTGGAGGTTTTCTACAAAGGAAAAACTATTTCCGATGTACTGAATATGAGTATTGACGAAGCATATGATTTTTTCTCATCTGTTCCGTTTCTTGAGAAAAAAATAAAAGTACTAAAAGATGTAGGTCTTGGATATATAAAACTGGGACAGCCGGCAACAACTCTTTCAGGAGGAGAAGCACAAAGAATAAAACTGGCTGCCGAACTTTCAAAATCTTCGAGAGGAAAAACTATATATATTCTTGATGAACCTACAACAGGACTTCATTTTGAAGATGTCAAAAAGCTTCTGGAAGTTCTCAACAGGCTGGTAGAAAAAGGAAACAGTGTTGTTATCATCGAACATAATCTTGATGTTATAAAAACAGCAGACTATATAATAGATATCGGCCCTGAAGGGGGCGATAAAGGAGGAACTGTTGTCGCAGCAGGAACTCCTGAAGAAATTGCAAAAATAAAGAAAAGTTATACTGGAAAATATCTGAAAAAATACTTAAAATAAAAAGGAGAATTTATGTTTGAATATTTAAAAGGGGAAATTGCATATAAAAAACCTGAATATCTTGCTCTTGATGTAAACGGAGTCGGATATAAAATATATATTTCCCTTAAAACTTACGACACTGTGGAAACAGGAACAATAAACAAATTTTTTATATACAATCATATAAAAGAAGAGGAATTCAAACTTGTAGGTTTTCTGGAAGAAAAGGAACGAAATCTTTTTGAAATGCTTCTTTCTGTAAAAGGAATAGGAGTTTCCCTTGCTCTTGCAATAATGTCAACATTTGATATGGACACTTTCAGAGGACTTGTGCTTCAAGAAAATTATATTGCTCTGAAAAAAGTTCCGAAACTGGGAGAAAAAAAAGCACAGCAGATTATTCTTGACCTGAAAGACAAAATGAAAAAATTGGATATTGTTTCCATTGAAAAAGTTTTTACAGCCGGTTCTTACTCAAATGTGGAAGATGAACTTATCATGGCTCTTGAAGGACTTGGATACAATAAAAAAGATATAGACAAACTGATTGACAAAGATGAAATCAAAAAATACAAAAATATTCAGGAAGCTATCAAAGGAACTCTTAAAAAAATACAAAATTCTAAAATTTAAAAAAATATTTTTTTAAACTGACTATTAAGTCAATTTTTTCGTCTTAAAAAAAAGGATTTTTAACATCAATGGAGAATAATAATATAACAGGAAAGTCGAACTATATACAAACGAGGTGGCATATATGAGAAAAATATTTGTACTTGACACTAACATTCTTATTCACGATCCTTATTCTATTTATAATTTCAGAGGAAATGACATCTATCTTCCGATTGAAGTTATTGAAGAAATTGACAAATTGAAACAAAAACCAAATACTGCACTTCATGCAAGAATGGCTTCGAGAGTTTTGGAAGAAATCAGAAAAAAAGGAAATCTTTCAGAAGGAATAGAACTTCCAAACGATATTTTCTTTAAAGTGGAAAGAACAGCTGATCTTTCTCTTCTTCCTGAAGGACTGAAAAAAGATATTGTAGACAATCATATTATTGCTGTAGTAATCGGAATACAAAAAAGAGAACCCGACAGAAGAGTAATTTTTGTTACAAAAGACATTAATCTTAGAATAAAAGCAGATGCTGTGGGAGTGGAAGTTGAAGATTATTCTACTGACAGAGTTGTTTATGATGACCTTGATAAAGGATACACAGAAATCGAAGTTTCCAAAGATATTTTTGATAAATTTAACAAAGGCGGAAAAATCGAACTTGAAGAGCTTAAACTTGATTTTACTCCGTCTCCGAATTTCTTCTTTGTTCTGAAATGCGGACAAGAGGAAACAGCAGGAAGAGTTTTAGATACTAAACTAAAAAAATTTTTAAACGGAGATATGAGTGCTTGGGGAGCAAGAGCAAGAAATCAGGAACAAAGATTTGCAATGGAGCTTTTAATGGATGATAATGTAAAAGCTGTTTCTCTTGTGGGAAAAGCAGGAACAGGAAAAACTCTTCTTGCCATTGCAGCAGGACTTGAGCAAGTGGTTGAAAGAAAAAAATATTCAAAACTTTATATAGCAAGACCTATTATTCCTATGGGAAAAGACCTTGGATTTCTTCCCGGAAATGAAAAAGATAAACTTAGACCTTGGATGCAGCCAATATTTGACAATATTGAATATCTAAGTGATGCCAAAGGGGACAAAGCAGGAGAAAAAGTTATTACAGGACTTGAATCTATGGGACTTTTGAAAGTTGAAGCTCTGACATATATAAGAGGAAGAAGTATGCCGAATGCTTTTATAATAATTGACGAGGCACAAAATCTTACTCCTCTGGAAATAAAAACTATTATTACAAGAGTGGGAGAAAACACAAAAATTGTTTTTACAGGCGACCCATACCAAATAGACAGTGCTTATCTTGACGCAAATACAAACGGGCTGACTTATATGGCTGATAAATTAAAAGATGAAAAAATTGTGGGACATATTACTCTTGTTAAAGGGGAGCGTTCTCCTCTTGCCGAAATTGCAGCGAAATTATTGTAATATATAAAAAACAGGCGGGAAATCAATCCTGCCTGATTTTTTATATTTTTTAAGCTAACTGTTTTTTCAGCCAATCTTTTCCTTCAACAACTCTTGTTACAAGCATTGAAGCTATTGTATCTCCGCTGGCATTAATCATTGTTGCAAATGGGTCAACAAGATATCCTATTGTTGCAATTATAGGAAATGCTTCTGCCGGAAAACCATACATTGTAACAATAAACATCTCTCCTATAAGTCCTCCTCCGGGAACTCCCGACATTACAACTCCTCCCGCTATTGAAAGAAGAAGAGCACTTGCATAAGTTCCTATTCCTTCAAAAGGCACTTGGAAAATTCCGAAAAGGAATGAAATTTTTAAAATTGAACTTAAAACTGTTCCGTCCATGTGAGCTGTCGCTCCGATTGGAAGAATAATTTCTCTGATATCTTTAGGAACTCCTATTTTTTCACAAGCTTCCAAGTTTACAGGAAGTGTTGCTATGGAACTTTGAGTGGCAACTGCAGTAACAGCAGGAGAAATTACATGCTTTAATCTTCTCACTCCTTCCATTCCTCCTGAAATCCAAGCATAAAGAGGAAATGCTGTAAACATATAAATCATACATAATGGATAATAAATTGCCATTGCTCTTGCATAAGAACCTAAAAGTTCTTTTCCGTGTTCACCTATTAAAGCTGCAAAATAAGCTCCAAGACCGATTGGTGCATAATACATTAAAAGTCCAACTATTTTTAGGAAAACTTCTGATAATGCTTCAAGTCCTCTTGCAATAACTCTTCCTTTTTCTCCTATCATATTTGTGCAGATACCAAATATAATTGAGAATATGATAAGAGGAAGCATATTTTTTCTTGAAATAAGTTCAGGAAAATCTGTAACAGTAAGAGCCGCTACAATCTGATCTCCTGTCTGGAATGGTTTTAATGCTTCAGCAGCAGACATTGTAAGCTTAACTCCCTCTGCCGGTGGAAAAACTTTTACAGTTACAAAAATATAAACCGCTGCCAACATTCCTGTTCCTACAAATGTAAGAAGCATTGTTTTCAAAATTTTTCCAAGTCTTTTCATGTCGTTCATTCCTGCTATTGAACTGCTGATTGTTACAAATACAAGAGGCACAACAACCATAAACATACCATTAATAAACAAATCTCCGAAAGGCTTAAACATTGTAGCCTTTTCTCCCATTTGAATACCTATAATACTTCCTATTATAATTGCCCCCAATAATATAATAGAAAATTTATACGCTTCCCAAATACTTTGTTTTTTTTCTCCCATTTTCAATCCTCCCAAATAAATTTTAAAATAATTTTATTAGTCTATTTTATCCAACACTGCTGATAAATCCAAAGTTTTTGTTCCGTCCTCAAAAACAAAACATGGAATCCCTATTCCGCCTGCCGCTCTTACGGCCTTATACATTTCACTTGTTTCACGAATTTTTAAATATTCTTTCAAAGAATCTAAGCTTTCAGAAATATTTTCAAATTTTATCTCTGCATTTTTCCCTTTTAATACTTCTAAAGCCTCTCTTGTATCCTCACATAAATGACTTCCTATAATTGTTAGTTTCATATTTAATACCCTCCTGAAAATTTTATTTTTTGTTTACGGTATAATATATAGCAATTTTCATGCCAGAAAAAAATTTTTTTCTGCACTTTTTTTGTCTACTTTTTGTCTGATTTTTTTATAATGAAACAACAACAAAATAAAAAATGGCAGAATAGTTTTTACCTATTCCGCCAGTTTAACCTTAAAAATTCTTTTCCTTTTTCAGAAATGCTGTTCCCTTTTCTGCCTCTAAAAACATTAATATATCCTGTTTTTTCCAGATTTTTTAATATTCCTCTTATCTCCTGCTCCGAAAGATTTATTTTGTGTTCCTTACAAATCACGCTCAAATTTTTTCTTCCGCTGCTCTCTCCTTTTCTGGTATTTTCATCTATTTTCTGTAAAATGAAAAGATATTCGTTATATCTTGCTCCTGAAATATTCATCAGTTCATTTTCACTGTCTGTTTTTTCCGTAATCTTATTTTTTTCATAATATTCCTGCATAGAAACAGGCATATCTTCAAAATCTATATATTCTTTATCCATAAAATTGAAAAATTCCACATAATTTTTCAGTTCTCTGATATTTCCTTCCCAGTTATAAATTTTAAAAGCCTCTTTTGCTTTTTCGGTGAATTTAAAATCTGCTCCTATATCTTTTTTAAATTTTTCCAAAAGAAGATATACATCATCTTCTCTGTCCTTTAATGGAGGAACTACAATAGGAAGAGTATTTATTCTGTAATACAAATCTTTTCTGAATTTTCCCTCTTTGATAAGAGTTCTCAAATCTTCATTTGTTGTTGCAATAATTCTTACATCTATATTTATGACTTTGTCCCCGCCTATTTTCATTATCTCTTTTTCCTGAATTACTCTCAAAAGTTTTATTTGAAGAGCCGGACTCATTCCCTCTATTTCATCAAGAAGAAGTGTTCCCATATGAGCAAATTCAAAAAGTCCTATCTTTCCGCCTTTTTTCGCTCCTGTAAAAGCTCCCTCTTCATATCCGAAAAGTTCGCTTTCCAAAAGATTATCAGGAATAGCTGCACAGTTTACTGCTACAAACGGATAATCTTTTCTGTCAGAATAATTATGTACAGCATGGGAGAACAATTCTTTTCCTGTTCCGCTCTCTCCTGTTATAAGAACAGCCGAATTGGTTTTTGCCATTTTTTTGGCTATCTCTTTTATTTTCTGAATTGACGAAGCTTCTCCCAAAATATCATCAAAAGTATATTTTGCTTTATGTCCTTTGTTCAGCATCTGCCTTCTTAATTCATGCTGTTTCTGTTCTTCCTCTTTAAATCTCTGTAAAATTGCAAAAGCTCCCATATAGTTTTCTGCTTTTATTACAGGGGTAATATTAAGATTTACATATTCTCCGTTTATTTTAATCAATCTTGACCTGATTTTTTCTTTGTTTGTTTTTACCTCTGAAAACGGAATATATGATAAAATTTCCTCTGCATTGTTTCCTACAAGATTGCTGCAGCTTTTTCCCAGAATTTTTTCAGCACTTTCATTGCACGAACAAATAAAATTATCTTTATCCACTCCGATTATAGCTATATCCAAAGTCCCCAGAAGAATTCCCAGCTGACTTTCTGCTTGTGTGGCTTTTTCCAAAATTTTACTTAAACTGTAATCATTTGTAGCCACTGTTTCCAAATACTCTCTGATTTTTTTATAATACAACACATGTTCAAATTCAAGTTTCAGAGCAATCTCTATTATTGTATTGGCATCCAATATTCTGTGTCCGATATCAATTATCTCTCTATCTCTTACTTCTTTTGGAATAAGTTTTGTTTCAGCAGGTGTTATTACAAGAGGAATATCAGGAAATTTTTCCATATCCGGATAAGCAGGAATAAATTCTATATTATTTATTCCCAGATGATACATCATAGAAATAGCTTCCATACACATTTTCCCTGTTACATTGAAAAATACTGCTTTTGTTCCCTTGGGAAAATTTTTAAGATATATCACTTTATCTTTTGAAATTGTATAATCAACCACCACCGTATTGTGTGTCTGTATAAATTCTTCTCCGAGATGTTCACTGGCACTTGTAGAAATTACATAAAGATCTGATTTTTTTAAATCTTTTATAGTATTGTCCTCAAAGCTGTATACATTTGTATTTACCAAATCTTCAAAAATCATATCAATCTGTTTTTTCATGAAGCTTCTTATTTCTGTTGCTCCTGTTATAACAGCCACTTCTTTTTTCATAATTTTTCCCCTTTATAAAAATTAACCGCCTCTGAAATATTATTTTTTATATTTTTTCAGGAACAATTTTTATTTTTTTGTCAGTATAAAATATTTTTCCTTTTTCAAATTTCAGCTGAACAGGATAAATCTCCACGCCGTTTTTTTGTGCTCTGTAAAACAATTTTGAAAATTGAGGGTCTGTTTCCCAGTTGGGAGAAAAATCTTCTGAATTTCTGAAAATCAAAAGCAGAACTCCTGCTCTATCCCCTTTCTCTTTCAATTCCATAAGAGTTTCAAGATGTTTGCATGCTCTTATACTTGGAGCATCAGGAAATATTGCATGTCTGTTCACAGAAAGTGAAACACCTTTCACTTCTATCCAAATTTTCTGTCCCTCTTTTTCCACAAGATAATCAAGACGGCTGTGTCCGTACTTTACTTCTGCCCTCACACTGTCTGCTTTTCCCAGCGGTGAAATTTCCTCATCGTTCAATATATTTTCAGAAATATATCTGTGAAAAGATGAATTAAGAAGAATATCTTCTCCGTCCTCTGCTCTGGCAGAAATTAAATCCCATTCTGTTTTTCTTTTTGAAGTATCTTTTGCTTTCCTCAGCGAAACAATATTTCCCGGATAAAGAAGCTCTTTTATTCTCCCGGAATCATGTACATGAGCTGTAACTTTTTCTCCGTTTAAAAGCTCTGCTTCACAGATAAACCTGTTAGGTCTGTCTATAAATTTTCCCTCTGCACTTATCTCTATTTCGTAAATCTGTTTTTCCATTTTATTTCCTTTTAAATATTTTTCTGCTCAATTCTATTTAAAAACTTCTCTCGCTCCGTCAACTTCCATTCCAAGTGCTGCTTTCATTGCTGCAACAGCCACTTCAAGCTGACTTCTGTCAGGTTCTTTTGTCGTAATTTTTTGAAGAGCCAATCCCGGAGAAGCTAAAAGCTTTACCCACCACTTATCAAGATGATTGCTTGAATATCTCTGCAATTCATAAGATATCCCTGCAATAAGAGGCATAAGTCCGATACGAAGCACTATTTTCAGTCCTATTCTTCCCAAAAATGTCTGCGGTACAGGAAGAATAAAATCCATAAGACTGAAAACAATAATTGCCGTAAGCATTACAATAAGTAAAAAACTTGTCCCACATCTTGGGTGAAGAGTAGTGTACTTTTCTGCATTTTCCGCAGTAAGCTCCTCTCCGTTTTCATATGTAAATATTGTTTTATGCTCTGCTCCGTGATACTGGAATACTCTTCTCACATCTTTTGAAAAAGATATTCCCCATATATATACAAGAAAAAATAAAAGTCTTAAAAGAGCTTCCACAAGATTTGCGTGTATTCTGCTTGTCTTAAAAATAAAACTGCTTATCACAGAAGGAAGCACCATAAACAGCCCTATTCCAAGAGCCAAAGATATTACAGTTGTAAATACTGCCTCACTGTTTGAAAGCTGTTCCTCTTCATTTTCTTCACTCTGATTTGCTGAAAATGTAAGTTCTTTTATTCCCATTACAAGAGAATCAAAAAGAACCACAGCACCTCTTACAAAAGGTATTTTTGTAAATTTTGTTCTTTTGTCAGAAAAAAAAGTTTTTTTATAAACTATCTCTCCGTTTGATTTTCTCACTGCTGTTGCAAGAACAGAGCCGTTTCTCATCATTACTCCCTCAATAACAGCCTGTCCTCCCACATTGGCACATTTTTTTGTTTCCATATATCTCCTATTCTGTATCACTCATTATTTTTGATAACAACAAAAGTCAAATCGTCCACTTGAGGATAATCTCTTCTGAATATATTTATCTCGTTCAGAATATTTTCTTTTATTGTGTCCACATCATTGAATTTATTATCATATATTACTTTTTTCAATCTTTCAATTCCAAAAAGTTCTTTGTTAGGATTTTCTGCTTCTGTAATACCGTCTGTATAATACAGAACAATATCTCCTTTTTCAAGTTTTATCTCTCCCTGTTTATACTTATATCCCTGCATAAATCCGATTGCCACACCTTTTACAAAATGAAGCTCTATCTTGTCTGTTTCAGCCCTGTAAACTATAAGAGGATTATGACCTGCATTTGAGTAAGTCAAAATTTTTGTCTTATAATTAAAATTACTGTGAAGCATTGTGATAAACATATCCTCTGTAATATCAGGATAAATAATTTGATTTAAATTTATCAGGTTATCGGCAGGACTTTGTTTCTGTCTTTCCAAAGTTTTCAGGATAGAACGCCCCAATGCCATAAGAAATGCAGCAGGAACTCCTTTTCCGCTTACATCTGCAATAGTAATCGAAAGATTTTCATCATCTTTTACCGTATAATCGTAATAATCTCCCCCGACCTCTTTTGCCGGTTCAAAATAGTTTGCAATCTGAAGCCCGAAAATATTATTAATATTTTTTGGAAGAATTGTCTTCTGAATTCTTGAAGCCACTTCCAGCTCCTGTGATATTCTTTCTTTTACTCTCAAATCAGAATATATTTTTGCGTTGTTGATTGCAATGGCAACCTGAATTGTAAGAGCGGAAATTGTTTCTTCATCGTTTCCGATAAATTTTGCCTTGTCTTCAATGATAAAAATAACTCCAAGCTCTTTTCCTTTTACAAGAAGAGGGGAAGCTACAATAACTTCGTCCTCTGCAATATGAAATCCTTTTTTCAGCTCTTCGTATACTCTTTTATAATCCTGATAAGTAAATTTCTGTAAAATCTCAACAGGATATGATACCTCTCCCCTGAAATTTACATTTCCTCTTACCTGCTTGTTTATAAGTTTTCCCTCTTCCCAAAGATAAAGTGAAACTTTTTTCGCTCCCGTAAGCACAAAATAAGCATCAAGAATAATGTTTATAATATGGTCAAGCTCCACTATTGAAAGTACTGTCCTTGACAGAGAATTTATATTTGAAAGATTTGTTACTCTTGTTTCAAGCACCTGATTACTGTATTCCAGTTTTTTTGATTTATCCACAAGAGTATTGTAAGTAACTTCAAGCTCTTTTCTGTATTCTCTAAGTCCCTCAATGGAGTTGTCCAGTTCCAAATCCTGTTTTATTATTTTGTGAAGAGTTTCTATATACTGCTCTTTCAGCTCAGGAGGAATTTTGTCATATAATTTTTTTTCTTTCAGACTTTTTAATATTTTTTCTATTGTCTGTGTATTTTCTTTTTCCTGTTTTCTTAAAATAACCACAAATATTACTATCAGCATTAAAACAGTTAAGTAAAGTGTCATTATATCCTCCGTTTTCTTATTTCAAAGGTCTTTTTGGAACATATTTTTTTCTGTCAAGAAGAACAGATATTTCCGCCTGTTTTTTATCCACAACAAAGTTTGAATAGTTAAAATTATCTATTTTTTTAATCACAGGTGTAAAATCATATCTTCTGAAATAATTAAGCCTTTCTTTTCCGCTTCCCACAAAAAGCACCACACTGTTTTTATTTACAGTATATCCTGTATATTTTCCGCTGTTAAGCACCAGTACAGGAGGAATATTTTCTGCACTGCCGTTTATTAAGCTGTCATCAAACTGCTGACTTGAATTTTTCAGATAAACTTTGTCGCTTTTATAATTTTCCAATTCTTCCGCACTGTCAAGAGCAGCTATAAAATTTTTTTTCTTTTCTCCCAAAATTTCTTTTAAGCTTTTTCTTTCATCTAAATATGTAGATGTTAAAACTCTCTTATCATATTCACTGTACAGAAAATCTTCTTTATATTCTTTCTGCTTTCCTGTAAGAGAAAGAATATAATAATACTGCTTGTTAAGATATTTTTGTATCTCTCCTGCATTTGCCGGAGTTTTTACAAATTTTGTTTCTCTGTCTATTATTTTTTTATCGTTTTCATCAATGTAAGAAGCTGATTTGAAAAATGCTCTTTCTATTCCGATTCCCTCATCATTTAAAACAGCATTTACATCATCATACATATCTTTCGGCAGAATAAATGTAACATCTCTTTCAAGACCCTCAACACCGTTTCTTAAAAAGTTTTCAAATTTTGACAGAAACATAAGTTTTTCTTCCTGTTTTACGGGATATTTAAGTTCATACATATATAATGTATATTCTCCCTGCGGTATCTCTGCATTAAAAGTTACTCTTTCACTTTTATCTTTTCTCAACACAACATTGTCGCACCCTGAAAGTATCATCAGGCATATCAATAAATAAAAAACTTTTTTCATTATTTTTTACTCTCCCTTGTTCAAAGTTTCCAGAAGAAGTACAGCTGTCTTTTCCGGTATTATAAGTTTTAAATCTTCAAGTGAAGCTTCTTTTATTTTTTTCACAGAACCGAAATGTTTAAGAAGTTTGTCCCGTCTTACCTGACCTATTCCTTTTATTTTGTCAAGTTCACTGCTTACAACTCTTTTGCTTCTCAATTTTCTGTGATATGTAATACCAAATCTGTGAGCCTCATCTCTCACTCTGATTAATATTTTCAGTCCCTCTTCCGAATGAGAAAAAGCATAAGGCTCATTATTTCCATATTTGTAAATCAGCTCTTCCCTTTCAGCAAGACTAAGCAAATCAGCAATATTATTTTTGCCCAGTTTTTCCAAAACCTCTCCTGCTGCGTTAATCTGACCTATTCCTCCGTCAATAAGAATTGTATCGGGAAAATCTTTTGGGTCAAGCTTTCCGTATCTTCTTGTGATTACCTCTCTCATCATCTCAAAATCATCAGGTGTATCCTTACATCTGATTTTAAATTTTCTGTAATTTTTTGGAGAATCTTTTCCCTCCACTGACACAGTCATGGAAGCCACTGCATCTTTTCCCTGAATATTTGAAATATCAAAACATTCAATAACTCTCGGAAAATTTTTAAGCCCCAATACTTTATGAAGTTTTGCCATTCCTGATTCAAGAACAGATTTTTTATCATAATAATTTACAATATCTCTGTCCAAATTAAGAAGAGCCATATTAAGAAGCTCCTCACGGCGTCCGCTGATTTTTGGAAAATGCACAAACACAGATTTTCCGCTTTTTATTTTAAGCCACTGTTCAATAATATCTTTTTCTGCAATATATTCAGGCTGGAAAATAATATTTTTCGGTATCGGATGTTTTGAATAAAAAGAACTTACTATATTCTCAAAAATATTTCCCGAAATTTTATTTTCAGTTGACACATTAAAAGATATCTTTCCAAGAATTTTTCCCTCTCTCATATTCAGCACACAGATAAAAACAATATTTCCGTCCTGAACTATTGTAAAAACATCCTCGTCAATATCCCGACCGTATTCCGTTACCTGATTGTTTATTGTCCGTTCTATCTCATTTTTCTGTTCTCTGTAAGTTATAGCTTTTTCAAATTCCATATTTTCAGAAGCTTCTGCCATTTTCTGCTGAAGTTCTTTTATAATATGCTGCCCCTGTCCTTTCAAAACTTTCATGGCATTATTTATATTTTCCATATAACTTTCCTGAATATCTTTAAATTTACATGGAGCGGGACACATACCCATATGATATTTAAGACATGGTCTTACAAGTTCTTTATTCATATCCTTATTACAATCTCTTATTTTGAAAATTTTAATAAGGGTTTTTAATAACTGCCAAGCTCCCTGAGGATATGGTCCGAAATAATCTCCCGATTTTGGATCCAAAGCCCTTGTCGTTCTTATTATACTGATTTTCGGAAATTTTTCCTTTGAAAATTTTATATACGGATATGTTTTTTCATCTTTCAGCAGAATATTGTATTTTGGAGAATATTTTTTTATAAGATTATTTTCCAACACAAAAGCGTCAATTTCGCTGTTGCATATAATTGTTTCAATATCCTCAATATTTTTTACAAGATTTATTGTTTTTTCATCTTCATGTTCTCTGTTAAAATATGAGGAAACTCTCTTTTTTAAATTTTTAGCTTTTCCTACATATATAACTTTATTGTTTTTTTTCATCAGATATACTCCCGGCAGTTCGGGAATATTGTATTTTTTTATGTCCAGTGATGTCGCTCTCCTTCTCTATGACTTATATACACATCTACACTTTCAAGATAAGACAGTTCTTTTGAAAGTCTGTTCACAAAAGCAACCGACCTGTGCTGTCCCCCGCTGCACCCAATTCCTATTGAAAGATGTTGTTTTCCGTCTTTAATATACAGCGGTATCATATATTTTACAAGGTCAAAGATTTTTTTGTAAAGTTCTTCCGACTCGGAAAAACTCATTACATAATCATATACTTCTTTATCATTTCCGGTTTTTAACCGCAGTTCTTCTATATAATATGGATTTGGCAGAACTCTCACATCAAATACAAGGTCTACATCAAGAGGAACTCCGTATTTAAAACCAAAAGACTGTACATGAATATTTATGGCTTCTTTTTTTTCTGCCACAGCCAATTCTTTTATTTTAGCCGAAAGCATTTTATTTGAATATTCACTTGTATCAATTACAACAGTTGATCTTTCAAGAACCATATTCATAGCTTCTCTTTCTCTTTTTATACTTTCCAAAAGAGTAGGAGCTGTGAAAGGGTGTCTTCTTCTTGTAAGATTATATCTGTTAAGTATTACCTCATCAGATGAATCCAGAAATATTATCTGATAATCCAGTTTCAAACTTTCAAGACAGTTTAACAATACCATAAATTCTTTTGGAGAAGATATAGCTCGATTATCTATTCCTAATGCAAGTTTTTCTATATTCAGTTCGCTTGTCCCTTTTTCCAGATTCTGCAAAAGAAAAACAGCTATCTGACACAAGACATTGTCCATAGTAAAATATCCCGCATCTTCCAATGCCTTTAAAGCAGTGGTTTTTCCGGCTCCGCTCAAACCTGTTACAATAACCAATTTCATAATATCACCCCGACAATACCCCTAGTTTACATAACTAAATTATACTAAATTTTATAACAAAATACTATGATATATAATTAAAAAAATTAAGAAAAATAAAAATTGAATTTTTTATTTTTTACAAAAAGAGAAAAGACGGAAGAAAAATTAATTTCATTCCGTCTTTCAAAATTTTT